>JAYVIT010000305.1:0-12277 GCA_043769965.1 Saprospiraceae bacterium | reverse complement strand
TCAATGTTTCTTGGATCAAAATCTTGAGAAAGGCTGTTGAGAAAAGAATGAAAAAATGAAAGAATGTCGAAGCGTTGCGGAGATTCCCTAGAATTGCGTGGAAGGAATGAAGGAATGAAAGAATTTCGGAGTGTTGAGTAGATCCCTTAGAATTGCGGGAAAAGAAGGAAGGAATGAAAGAATTGTTTTATAAATTGCTTATTGTCTCATGTTACCTCCAAGCCGCTATCGCGGTTCCTTCACTCAGACTGCTGTCACAGTCTGTCACGCATGGAGTGAATCGTTCAGTCATCTAAGAATCCTCCGCATCAATATCCCGGATATCTGCCAATGCACGAATCAAAGCTTTATTGGAAGAATAAATTTCGCGATAGACGTTTAACAAATTTGAAGAATCCAATTCACTGATTTTATTCTCTTTTAAGAATTGTAACATTTCCGTCATGGACGAATCGTATTGTAATCTGTTGTTGTTTATTAATTTGTCTATTGTTGCCGAATCAATTTCAGATGAATCATTTAAAAGATTTTGAAACAAATTATAGAATTCTTTTTCTTTGAATTTAACGCGAACTAATATTTGAAATAAGGAATCATTGACAGTGGCATCAAATTCTTCGAGATTATGAAGAATGTCTTTTAGATTTTTGGCCGATCTCAATATATGACGGTTGATATTAATCAATTTACCCGTTCGCTCCACTTCGGATTCTGACATATCGGATTTGGGAATCTCAGTAATGTATTCCAAAATTTCTCCATGTAGCATTTTAATTTTTTCATAGGTAACACTAAATGAAGAAGAATCGGAATTTATATTTTTAATATTTTGAATCCAACCTTCTTGTTTGTCATCATGGATGTCAAGTATGTTTTTATTCAATTCAATAGTTTCATTCATCAAGTGAATCGTTTCTTTTTCTGCAAGCTCGAGGGCGTCCCCGGGCAATGCAGGATCTGTTTTACGAATATAATTGGTAAGTCTGTCTTTCAAATCTTCCTTAAAAATTCGGTTCAAAAAATTCGCTAAGATGCCAAGCAGAGGAAGGAAAACGATGATTGCCATGAGATTGATTCCTGTCTGAAAAACAACTAATGCGATCATCGGGTCACGGATGGAAAAACTATTGTGGATCAGTGATATTAATGGATTAAGAAAGAACGCCGCCAGAATCATTGTAACAAAATTCAATATGAAATTTCCCCATGCCACCCGTTTTTTATCTGAAACCCCTCCAATCGATCCGATAAGAAATTTTAGTGTCGTTCCGAGTTCTGATCCAATGACAATTGCAGCTGCACTTTCAAAAGGAATCAACTGATTGTATAATGCGGTCAGTGTTATGGCTATAGTAACCGAACTGGATTGTATAACCGCTGTAATAATAAATCCTATTGGAATAAATGCGAGATAATGAAGATGGCTTAATCCTGACAGATCATTTTGAAAAGATTTGTCAATACTTCCTTTCAACCATTCCAATGATATGAAGATGAAAGCAAATCCAATAAGAAATAAAGTAGTGTGATAAAGTTTCGTGTTTTTTCTAGAAAACAAGAGGCCTAATAATGCAAGTCCAAGAATGGGATAAGAAAGTAAACTAAAGTTAATTTTAAATCCAACTAGAGCAATGACCCAACTATCTAATGTAGTACCCAGATTGCAACCCAAAACAGCCGCAAGGGCTCCTCGCATGTTGATCAAACCGGCACCAACAAAAGACAACACCATTAATAAAACTACGGAACTGCTTTGGAGAAATGCAGTAACCACTGTGCTGGATAACAGCATCTTTACTTTGCTTTTCGATTGCTTTTGTAAAAACTTTTTAAAAGACCTGCCGGAAAGACTTTTCAAAGAAGTCTCGATCAGGGACATTGCATATACAAAAACTGCAATGCCTGCTATAAATTGCCAGAAGTGGAAACCTTGCATTTGTGAGACAGTTTTTTTTAGTTATCGCTGTTAATTAGGATGTTGATTTAAAAAGGAGATTTATTAGCTATTAACTATTAGAAATTGAATACAAAGAATACAGCAATTAATAAAGTTTGTACTAACCTCAAAACTTGAGTACCAAATTTTCTGCTTCCGCATTTGTTGGTGGAATTGGCAATCCTTCTTCTTTCAATCCTTCCAAATGAAAATAGATGGCCTCCATCATATTTTCAATGACTTCTTCCCGGTTTGCTCCCATTCCAATACATCCTGGTAAATCAGGGGCATAAGCACCATAACCACCATCTGTGGCCTTTTCGATTATTATTGTATATTTTACCATGATCTAAAGTTAGTTATGATTTATTTATTTGAGCTTGTTTAAGAATACTTTTTTCTAATCCTGGAGTAAGATCATTGGATAATCTATGAACTGGTATTGTCACCAAACCTTTTTTCACGTCATGTCTATACTGTCGATGACTACCTTTTTGTCTAACAAGATACCAGCCATCATTCTCAATTAATTTGATGACCTCATTTGTTTTCATTTGACTAATTAATTATTGTCCAAATTTTCAATTTTAATTTAAACAAAATTTTCATACAATGCATCTCTTTAACCCCCTTAACCCCTAACCCCCTAATTTCCTACATTCTTCACCTCCTCGTATAATTCGGCGATTCCTTCGTGATCGTAATATTATGTGGATGAGATTCTGTGAGTCCACTGTTTGAAATGCGTACCAATTTTGCTTTCTGCATTTCCTTGATATTTTTTGCACCAACATATCCCATGCTTGCACGCAAGCCTCCTATATATTGTACCATTACTTCAGAGACCAATCCTTTATAAGGGACTCTTCCTTCAATTCCCTCCGGAACTAATTTTTTAATGTCATCTTCAACATCCTGAAAATATCTGTCTTTACTTCCATGTTGCATGGCACCTAAAGATCCCATTCCACGATATACTTTAAATTTTCTACCATCAAAAATAATCGTCTCTCCAGGTGCTTCTTCCGTACCGGCAAATAATGAACCAGCCATTACGCAGCTCGCTCCTGCAGCAATTGCTTTTGGAATGTCGCCAGTGTATCGTATTCCGCCATCACCGATTACGGGTATTCCTTTTTTCTCCAATGCTTTAGCAGCTAAAGCGATTGCTGTAAGTTGAGGTACTCCTACACCAGCAACAACCCGTGTGGTGCAAATGCTTCCAGGACCAACACCCACTTTAACTGCATTCACTCCTGCTGCGGCTAATGCAAGTGCAGCTTCACCAGTTGCGATGTTGCCACCTATAATCTGTAAGTGTTTATATTTTTTTCTAACTTGCTTGATCATGTTGATGACGCCTTGCGAATGTCCATGTGCAGTATCTATACACAATACATCCACTTCAACACTGACCAATGCTTCAATGCGTTCCATGGTGTCCGCTGCAATACCAACAGCAGCTCCAACGACAAGTCGGCCTAAACTGTCTTTGCACGAATTTGGAAAATTCTCCAACTTCATGATGTCCTTGTAAGTAATCAATCCGATCAAGGTTCCGTCTTTCTTTACGACAGGTAATTTTTCGATTTTGTATTTCTGAAGAATGGACTTTGCTTGTTCGAGCGTAGTGCCTGCAGGTGCAGTAATCAATTTATCTTTTGTCATGATCTCTCGTATTGGTTTGTCGGGATGAGATTCAAACCTAAGATCTCGATTGGTAAGAATGCCGACTAACTTATGATCCGGATCAATAACTGGAATGCCGCCAATACGATGTTGTGACATGAGTAAAAGTGCATCTTTTACTTTAGCATCTTTATTCAAAGTAACCGGATCAATGATCATTCCACTTTCGGATCGTTTCACACTGCGCACCTGGGTGGCCTGGTGTTCGATGCTCATATTTTTATGAATAAAACCAAGTCCGCCAGTCCGGGCCATAGATATGGCGAGATCTTTCTCAGTAACCGTATCCATAGCAGCTGAAATGATGGGTACGTTTATCCTGATATCAGTGGTGAGCTGGGTACTGATGTCGGTTTCTCTAGGTAGCACATCTGAGTATGCAGGTACCAGTAAAACGTCATCAAAAGTAAGGGCTTCCTGTAGAGGAAATTGGCTAGAAAAGAATTGTGTTTCCATGTGCAAAGATAGGGATATAGACTTTAGGCTGTAGTGATTAGGTTGAAATTTTCTATAATTAATTGAAAATTTGTTAGTAAAATAAAGTAGAGAAGTAGAAAAACAGAAAAACGGAGAAGCAGATATAATTAGTGGATAACTGAATATGGATAGTGAATATCCGCAATGGAAATAGCAAATTGTATATTTTAATTACTTTGGCCTATTGCCCCTTGCCAATTGCTCCTTGCCTATTACCCCTTGCCTCCTTTTCTTACCTTTGCGCCCTATGATCAAAGTCTTTAGCGACGAGTATTTTATGGCGATGGCTTTTGAAGAAGCAAAGAAGGCGCAACAAAATGGGGAAATTCCTATTGGAGCAGTATTGGTTCATAAACATCAGCTCCTGGCTAAAACACATAATCAAACTGAATTGCTGAATGATGTCACAGCTCATGCAGAGATCCTTGCTATCACGGCGGCTTCACAATATTTAAACAGTAAATATTTAATTGATTGTACTCTTTTTGTTACACTCGAACCTTGTCCGATGTGTGCCGCTGCTCTACGGTGGGCTCAATTGAGCAAATTGGTTTATGCTGCCGAAGATGAGAAAATGGGATATCTAAGATATGGCAACAGCATGTTACACCCAAAAACAAAAGTGGAATTCGGTTTAATGAGAAATGTATGCAGCGCATTGTTGCGTAGTTTTTTTGAAGAGAAGAGGAAGAAAAAGTGATGAGTGTTGAACGATGAGTGATGAGTTTGTTATTTTGGCCATTGACCATTTTCCGTTTTATCTTATAATTCATCGCTCATAGTTCATTGTTAATCTTTCATCCCATCTCCTTCGTTAAGAAAACCAAAAATAATTTCAGACTTGGTTAAATTGTTTTAAAGTTTCCGAGTCTAAGATTCATTTCATTTACCTTTCACAAAAATTAATGATATGAAATTATTAAATGCATTCTTAGCTGGCGCATTCTTAGTGACTATGAATTCTTGTAGCCCAACGTTAACGCCTTTCACACAGAAACTACAAGATGAATACAAATGGGGTCCGGATGATCTCAAACGGATACAGTTTTATCTATCTGATGATATCGTCTTAAGGAGAAAAGCCAGTGAGGGTCAAACCAAAATTCAAAATGGAGTAATCAAAACTATCGATGGAGAGAAAATAGAAGAACTAATTTTCAAAGCAGGAACGCCCTGTGTATTTTTATTTTCACCTAAAGAAGAGCGCTTTGCCATCAGTTTCGAACAAGCAGAGCCTCCTAAATATCTGATGTTCGGTCCAAATCCAAAATACAGCAATCGATATGTTATATTGGGAAAAGAATGGAATCGAAATACAGGTACAATTACTTATGAGGATACCAATTGGTATACTACTTCAGAATCTGCATATGCTTGTTTGCTGGTTGATCTTAAAAGAGCTTCTTCTATTGAACGGAAATCTGAAGTTGTTAGAGGTCAAAGAGTAGGAGAGTGAAAAAAATGAAAGAATTAAAGAGTGAAAGAATGAAAAAATTATTATGCTTTTCTAGGAAATAAATTTAAGTTCCAGCTTAGATTAAATATTATTTCTTCCATTCTTTAATTGTTTCATTTTTTAATTCTTTCATTATAAAAAATCATTGTCCTTTCAGTAATATCAACCGATCCATTTTCCAATTTTAATACTCCTCGTGGACATACTGCTGCACAAATGCCGCAGCCGACGCAAGATGCTCGTACGATGTTTTGTCCTTTTTGTGCATAGGATCTGACGTCGATTCCCATTTCGCAGTAAGTCGAACAATTGCCACAGGAAATGCATTGACCGCCGTTTGTAGTTATTCTGAATCTTGAAAATAATCGTTGTTGTATTCCAAGTATGGCTGCCATTGGACAACCAAATCGACACCATACCCGTGTACCCATCAAAGGATAAAATCCAACACCTATGACTCCGGAAAATATTGAACCGATAAGAAAACCATATGCTGATCGCATTGAAGCCGTTGAAATACCAAATAGATTTGCTTGTCCTGTTTTATAGCTGTACAAAACTGCAGCAGTCATTACAATTGCAAAAAGTAAAACAGCATAGACCATTACTCTTTCAATTTTCCATGCGCGCAATGATTTGTCTGATAGATGGCGAAAAGAATCACCAGCAGTCTCTGCAAGTCCGCCGCAACCGCAAACCCAGGAACAATACCATCTTTTACCATAGAGATAAGTTAACACGGGCGAGATCAAAACGATTAATAAAACTCCGAAGAGCAACATCAACCATCCGATGTTTCCATGCGCAATCATTTCATTTATATGCCAGCCATCAAAAAAATAATAATTCAATGGCCACATGTTTTTGAAATCATTATAAGGAAGATTCATGCGCAACAAAAATTCTGGTAACAGAAATGCAAATCCCGTTTGAAAAAACATAACTGACAAAGTGCGGACCACCTGATATTTATTATGTCGGTATTTCCAGATAAATTTTATGCCAAATAAAAATATGGCAAGGGTGTATAATACCCCATAAACAAACCACTGACTTGCTGCCTGATTTTTTAATAAATAACTAAGAGGATCAAATAATGCAATTAAACCACTATTGCCTGCTTCTGAATAACCAAGATAATGTGGCCACCAATAAAGCAAACAATAAAAAGCAGTTAACACAATAGCTAAAATCCATGCTGCATATTTTCGCGAACTAATTCCTTCAAACCAAACTGCATTATTTTTAATTCCATCAGGCTGTTTTAAATAAAGTTCTTTGGAAAATAAAATAACAGAAGCAGAAATCAACCCAAGACTTATGATCAGCCAAAATGGACTTATCGAAATTAGTTGAAGTGCAGCTAGAAGGAAAATAAGCAAGCCCATGAATCCAGCGAAGAGATAGCTTTTTTGTTTTGCGGAATACACCAGATGGATTTGTGAAGATGAATTTATTTTCATGAGCGTGATTTATTTTTTGAAAAATTGCAATACAGCATTTAAGGAATTGGATGATCTCAATGTGATTGACTTGTTGAATGTTGAATTATATTTTTGTAAGAATTGAGGAGCGACATCTTCAAAAAATTCGGGATCAAAAAATGCAAGTCTGATATTGGCAATAATATCATCCAATTTTGTTTCTGTACGGATCCATTTATCGCACACTTCATGCCTGAACCGGATTCCCATCAGATTGAGACCTTTAATAATCATGGTATCCTGGTCAAATACCAGTCGTATGCTTTTTTTTGCCTGGAATGCTTCCCAATAAAAACTTTGTAAGGGTTCATTGATTTTAGCCGGCATTGTGCCATATACCTGGTATTCAATATCAAAAAATTTGGCAGAATTAAACCAGATACCCGGATTATAAATGGTCCTCTGACTGCAAACTGTATGCGCAACTGTTTCTCCCATCATTCTTCCGGTGTACCAAACTGCTTCAATATTTTTTCTACCGACTTGCGGTATTCGCATTTGTGCACAATCGCCTATAGCATAAACATCCGGAATATTTGTTTCGAGATAATCATTAACCAAAATTCCTTTTTCAATATCCAATGGACTTGTTTTTAGAAAATCAATATTCGGACTAACTCCGACAGTTAATCCTACAAATTTGCAAGGTATTTTTTCTCCATGATCAGTAATCACTGCAGCGACATTGCCTTGGCCATCATCGATGATTTCTTTCAATTGTGTTTCCAATTTCAAATCGATATGATGTTCGCGGATATGTTTTGAAATCATTTTTGCTTCTTCAGGTGGAAGTATATTACTCCAATATTCAGATTCTCTCACTATAAGGGTCACGGGAATTTTTCTCGAATGAAACATTTCAGCCAATTCAATTCCGATAAGTCCTCCACCAACAATTACTGCTCGATTCATTCGTGAACTTAAATTCTCAATGCGTTCAAGATCTTGTTTAGAATAAAGTCCGGTTACTCCTTGTAAGTGTTTACCCGGCCAATCAAAACTATTTGATTTAGACCCGGTGGCAATGATCAGTTTATCATATTGGAGAGATTGCCCATCCTGAAAATGCAAAACTTTTGAGTCAAAGTCTATCCTATTAATCCTGTTCTTAATCAAATCAATCCTGTTCTTCTCCCAGAATTCGGGTTCATAAGGTTCAATGTCTTTCCATCGCATATGTCCCATATAGACATACATCAGGGCGGTGCGGGAAAAGAAGTACTCGGACTCATAAGAAATCACAAAAATTTGGTCGTTACACAATTTTCTGGTGAATCTAGCGGCTGTTATTCCGGAGATTCCGTTGCCAATAATTGCGATTTTAGCCATATTTGGTATTGATAATCAGTTTGTTAAGTAGAGAAAATAAAAAAGCTACGATTTTTTTCGTAGATTGCTAAAAATGAGATTTTTATTTGGGAAAAGAATACATTTGCAAACTTAATTTTTTTTTCATTAAAACATTTCTATATGAAACAATTCTACCAACTATTAGTCCTAGTCCTTTTAACCGTTCTCAATGCCGATGCCCAGGCTCCTCGCCGGGTACTTGTGGAAGATTTTACTCAGGCTTCCTGTGGTCCATGTGCAGTTTATAATCCCATCTATCACGGTATTTTATTTGCACCTGGTAACGAAAACAAATTAACTCTACTGTGCTATCAGACTAGTTGGCCAGGAGTTGATCCGATGAATGCTCAAAATCCAACTGAAGTTGCCGCCAGGGTAACCTATAATAATGTAAGATATGTTCCATATTCAGTAGTTGATGGTGGCACAACCGTTGCTGGAGATTCATTATTCCATGATAATATAGCTTCTTTTAAACAAACTGTTATTGATAATCGACGCATTGAAACCAGCCCTATTGAATTAACAGTTGATCACAATCTGAAATTAAAATTGGATTCCGTAACGATTACGGTAACTGTTAAAAATGTAAGCGCTAAGGATCTGCTTGACCTTTATACTTTGCAAACAGTACTTATAGAAAAGTCAATTAAATTTCCAACCGCACCTGGTTCGAATGGTGAACTGGAATTCTTTTCTGTTATGCGCAAGATGATTCCAAATGCTTCAGGAACGAAATTAGGTGTATTGGCTGCAGGTGCAAGTAAAAACTTCACGTTCACCATTGTAACACCTACTTATATCTATAGCTTGCATAATTTAGGAGCAGTTGCATTTGTACAAAATACAAGTAAAAAGGAAGTATTGCAATCAGCAGAAAGCTATCCAAAACCTTTACCAACTGGTAGTACTTTTTTAGATTTAAAAGCAGATGCAGAAGCTCTGGGATATACTGGTTTGTGTGATCCGGGTGTGACTTTTAAAGTCAATTTTATCAATAACGGAACGGATAGTATCAAAACGGTATCGTTGGATTTCTTACTGAATAATATAAAACAAGGATCTACTAGAATTGATACTGTCAATTTACCAGCAGGAGCTACAGACAGTTATGAATTTAAAAATATCAATCTCAAAGCAGGGAAAAATGGATTGAATTACAGAATCAATAATATCAATGGAGGCACTAATAAAGATATTGATAAACTGAATCATCTTGGTCTTACAAAAAATTTATTTAATGTTGCTACAGCAGCTTATGCCACAGAGATGAAAGAAGAATTTGCGGGTCCAATTAGGATATTTCCTGCAAATTGTCATGTTGATAATACCTCTAGTATGAGTGTGTTCCCTACAGACAAATCCTATTTTGGCTCACCAGAAGATATCGGTGGTTTTGGTAATTCAGTGTATTCACTGTTTTGGGATTTTTATTTCGGACCTCCAAATACAGAAGTAAAAATATTCTGGAATAAACTTGATTTGACCAATAGTATAAATACTCATCTCAGTTTGAGTCGTGCATATGCACAACGTGGTTTTGAAAATGCATGGTTTAGAGTAGAAGCTACAAAAGATTGTGGTGCTAATTGGACCACAGTTTATGAAAAAGCTGGAGCAGATCTAGCTACTGTAGGGCCTGTGCCTGGCACTTTTTTCGCGCCATTGGCAGGACAGTGGAAACTTGATAAAGTGGCTATGACTGATTTCGATGGAGCACCTGAAGTGTTAATTAGAATTAGTGGTTACAATCCTCCAGGTGGAAGTAATTTAATGTTTATAGACGATATCAATGTTGCTGCAGAACCGGTGTCAACAAATGATCCAGGTATCCTTACCAGCATGACCGTTTATCCGAATCCAACGAATGATGTTATCAATGTTAATGTCAATTCTCAGGAAATCATTAAAGCATCTTTTATCATGTATGATTTGAATGGTAAAGCCGTTGGTGTATTGGGTCAAAATATGGATTTAAGATCAGGCGTAAATGTGAAGTCATTTAAAGTGGATAATTACAATCCTGGATTATATACTTTAAAAATTCTGACCGACAAAGGTGTTAGAAACACCATGGTTAGTATTCATTAATTATTAATTTCCGAATTAAAAGAAAATAGCCAACCCTGTTTGGCTATTTTCTTTTAATATAAAAAGCGAGTTTTAAGCAAGTAAGTTTTTATCTTTACCATTGCATCAAAAATTTCAAAGCCTATGAAATACAGCTACTTGATAATCAGCATTTTGTGTGTGGAGTTACTCTTTGCACAAGCACCAAGGTATGTTGTGAACCCTAATCCAAACAGTATTTTCTTTACTTCTGACATCTCAGATCATTTTGCTCATGGTCGGGTTAAGAATAATACAAATAGTCAGATTAACATACTCTGGACTAGGGAAATACTGCAATTACCTGCCGGCTGGACAACCTATGTTTGCGATGCTAATAATTGTTATGCCGATTTTATTGGTAAATGCCCGGATGCATATGTCAATAAAGTTAAGGCCAATGATTCAGTAAGTCTGGATATCCATATTCTTGATGATGGAATAGAAGGTGAAGCGCACATCGTCATGTGGGTTTATGAAAAAGAAGATACCTCTAAAAAAGTTAAAGTGGATTATTTATTCAATAAGGTTGTATCCAATAATGATTTCAGGAATATTGAAATAAAAGTTTATCCAAACCCTGCATACAATTCTTTTTCGGTTGAATACAATCAAGGTTTAAGTAGAATTGAATTGTACACCATCCTGGGTAAAAAAGTGACTTCATACAAAGCTCAACAAAAGAGTAGTTATGATATCAGTCCATTAGAAGATGGATTGTATTTTGTAAAATTGGTTGGCCCCAATGAACAAATGTTAAGAACCATTCGCCTTCAAAAAAGATCTTATAAGCCATAAAGAATTATTTTTCCAGAAACTATAAATTGAAAAGCCCGTGAATTTTATTCATGGGCTTTTCAATTTATAAAAAAATCAAACTTGTAAATTTGATTGAGCCTATTAATTTCACGGTGCTCTGCACCTGTGATTTTTTTTTATATTCATATTTCTACAAATGTCTGGCTGCTACAAATGTTGTGCTGCTCTGCAGCTTATACTAATTTGCGATTTTAGTAGATTGAAAATGGTACCGACGATTAGTGCGGCAGAGCCGCCAAATTTTTGTAGGCATTTTTTTATGCGGTAGATCCGCCAAAATTGAAGCAACAAATAAAATGTTGTTGTATGAAAATGGTGTCTACAATTTGAGCGGCAGAGCCGCCAAATCTCTGTAGCAACATCGTACAAAGATTCCCCAGGTGCAGAGCACCGAAATATTATAGGGCCAATAGTCATTAAACTTTTTATTGATTGAATCAAAATCATTATCTTTATATGAATAAAACTATTATTTATATGAAATACACTGGTCTAATTCTAATCTCATTTTGTGTAAATGCTTTATTCTCGCAGGCCCCAAGATTTGTGGTTAATCCAAATCCAGTAGTTGTTTCTTTCTCGGCTGATTTTGGATATCACAAAGCTCGTGGATTTCTAAAAAACAAAATGGACAGTTCTATTTATATACTTTGGACAAGAGAAATCCTTGAATTGCCTCAAGGCTGGGGTACATATGTAGCTGATAGCAATATTGAGTATGCAGAATTCATAGATAAATGCCCGGAAAAATATTCTAATAAAGTCAAAGCATTTGATTCGATTTCATTGGAAGTAAATGTTTCTGATAATGGAATAAATGGTCAGGCACATATAGTTTTATGGGTTTTTGAAAAAGAAGACACAACCAAAAAAATTAAAGTCGATTATTTCTTCAATAAAGTAGTTTCAAATGGTGAAGTCCGGAATATTGAAATAAAAATGTATCCCAATCCGGCC
>JAYVIT010000304.1:0-4075 GCA_043769965.1 Saprospiraceae bacterium | reverse complement strand
GCTGAAATAACAAAGATTTATGCATCGATTGGGTTTAATCCAAATACCGATAAGTACATCGATAATTATCAAAATCTTTCAGAAACAGAAATCGAAGCCATTTACAAAAAATGGATTGGAGATAGTTATTTAAAAGACAATAATCTTAAAAGCACTACGGAAGGTTCACAACAAGAGACTGATTCGCAATGGGACAAGATTAAAGAATCTCTCACCAGTGATACAAAGTCAACAATTGCAGGCCCTATCGAGTGGAAGAGAATTCACAATTTACCAGATCATGTTTATTTTAATCATTCCCAACATGTGAGCATAGCTAAATTGGATTGTCAGAAATGTCATGGTAAAGTAGAAGAAATGGATCTTGTAAAACAATACGCGCCATTGTCAATGGGCTGGTGCATCAATTGTCATAGACAAACAGATGTAAAATTTGTGGAAAACAAATATTACGATAGTTATAAAACGTACCACGATGAAATTAAAAGTGGTAAAAGACAATCTGTTAAAGTAAGTGAAATCGGAGGAATTGATTGTCAAAAATGTCATTATTGATTAAGAAGCAATGAAGATGCAAATGAAACAAAGTGAAACAACTATCTGGATTGGCGAAAATGATTTAACCAGAGATCCGGAATTCTTAGCTAATGTTGAATCTGAATTAAATCCTGTTGCTGTTGAATCGATTTTTAGTGATGAACGTGCAGGTATTCTTGAGACAAATCGAAGAGATTTCTTAAAAGTATTGGGATTTGGAATTGGAGCAGCCACTTTAGCGTCTTGTGAAATACCAGTTAAAAAAGCTATTCCTTATGTAATAAAACCAGATACAATTGTTCCTGGCATTGCCAATTATTATGCTTCAACATTTGTAAACGGAGGTGACTATTGTTCAATATTGGTTAAAACCAGGGAAGGGCGACCAATTAAATTGGAAGGAAATGCATCTTCTTCAATTACTAAAGGGGGCACAAGTGCAAGGGTGCAGGCATCTGTTTTAAGTTTGTATGATTACAATAGAATCAAACATCCTGCAAAAAATAATCAAGGTGCATTAACTGATTCCAATTGGAAAGAAATTGATGTCGAACTAAAAGCTGCATTGACAAGTGGAGGCAGGATTCGCTTATTAAGCAATACAATCATGAGTCCATCTGCATTGAAAGCAGTAAATGAATTTATCAGCAAATATCCCGGGGCAAAACATATAATGTATGATCCTGTTTCTAACGCTGCTTTATTGGATGCAACTCAACAATGTTTTGGTGAACGGGTAATTCCTGAATACCACTTTGATCTTGCAGATACTATTGTTAGTTTTAATGCTGATTTTTTAGGCACCTGGATTTCTCCTATCGAATATGCGGGTCAATATGCTAAAAGGAGAACCATTCATATGGATTCTATTTCGATGTCTCAACACATCCAGCTTGAATCCCATATGTCATTGACGGGTTCTAATGCAGATAATAGAATACATGTGAAGCCATCTGAGCAAAGCATGGCTATCGCTCAGCTTTATAATGATATAAGTGGAGCAGGCATAAGTGTTTCTGGCTTAAATGATAAAGCAAAAGCTTCAATTGCAAAAATTGCAGAGCAGTTAATAAATCAAAAAGCAAAATCACTGGTTGTTTGTGGCAATAATAATATTGGTGATCAGATTTTATGTTTTGCAATAAATAATTTATTGGGAAATGTCGGATCAACAATTAAGTTTGACAGAGCTTCATATCAACGCAAAGGAAGTGATATTGAATTGAATCAATTATTGACTGATATGAAATCTTCATCAGTGGATACTTTAATTATTTGGAATTCGAATCCATGTTACGACACTCCATTTGCAACTGATTTTGCACAAGCTATGACAAATGTAAAAACCAAAATCAGTTTCAATTCTATACTCGATGAAACTACTTTGTTATGTAATTATGTTTGCCCGGATCATCACAACCTGGAATCATGGGGAGATGTGGAAGCAAAACGAGGTTCCTACAGTTTTATTCAACCTACGATAAATCCTATTTTTAATACAAGACAAGCAGCCCATTCAATATTGACTTGGTGCAATAGTTCTAATGTAGACACAAATTCGGAGCAACCATATTATGAATATCTTAAAAAATGTTGGCAAGAAAAACATGCTGCATTAAAATTATCCGGCACAGATTTCCAAACTTTTTGGGATGAGACTATTCACAATGGGGTTTATGAAATGGAAATTGATTCAAAACCATTACAATTTAAAGGAGATATCAATTTAGCTGCATCCAAACTTTCTAAGCCTTCTAATGCGGTTCTTGAAATTTCATTTTTCGAATCAATTGCAATTGGTTCTGGTAATTATGCAACCAATCCCTGGCTTCAGGAAATGCCTGATCCGATTACTCGTTGTGCCTGGGGTAACTATTTAATGATTCCTATTAGTTTTGATGGCGATCGCAGGTTTATTAGTTTTAATGACATTAAAGAAGATGGAGAAGAAGTAGAATTAACTATCTCCGGCAATAAATCTAAAGTTGGCGCAGTGAAGCAATTTGGTCAAATGCCCGGAACTGTTGCAATCGCATTGGGTTACGGAAGAAAAAATGCAGGAGATTGCGGTACCGGAATCGGAACTGATTTTAATGCTTCTTGCAAATGGGTTGATGGATATATACAATATTATTCTAGTGAAGTTGAAGTATCAAAGAGTATTGGAAGTATAGAAAAGAATTTTGCATGTGTGCAGCATCACCATACCATGGGTGTTACAGCAATCGAAAAATCCAGTGGCAAACAGTTCAATGCTGATGAAGCAGCTTTGGTGGACGACGCATTCAAAGGAATAACCAAAGGATATCAGGGATCGCTAACGGATAGAAGCATCATTCGAAATAGTCATCTTAAAGATGTAAAAGAAAAAGTCGAACACCTGAAAGAAGAAAGAAAGCACCATCAAAGATTAAATTCATACACACTTTATCCAAGTCACGATTATAAGTATAATTCAGGTCATCATTGGGGAATGCATGTTGATCTCAACGCATGTATTGGTTGCGGTACTTGCACCATTGCATGTATGGCAGAGAATAACGTACCTGTAGTTGGCAAAAAAGAAGTAGCAAGACATCATGAAATGTCCTGGTTGAGAATTGACAGATACTATTATGGAGATGTTGAAAATCCAAATGTTGTTTATCAACCGATGATGTGTCAACATTGCAACAGTGCACCTTGTGAAAATGTGTGTCCTGTCAATGCAACCAACCATTCATCAGAAGGATTAAATCAAATGGCATACAACCGTTGTGTAGGTACGCGATATTGCGCAAACAATTGTCCTTATAAAGTAAGAAGATTCAATTGGTACGATTATACTACTGCAGATTTATTTCCAATGAATCAGTTTAATATGGCAGCCGAAAAAACGCAGCCTTTTTATTCTGACAATTTGGTACGGATGGTTTTGAATCCTGATGTAACAGTTCGTTCAAGAGGAGTTATCGAAAAATGTTCTTTCTGTGTACAGCGTATACAGGATGGAAAACTGAATGCAAAAAGTGAAAATCGTACTTTAACGGATAATGATGTTAAAACAGCTTGCCAGACAGCTTGCCCAACCAACGCGATCACGTTTGGTGATATGAATAATAAAGAAGGAAACCTATCCAGGAAATTGGAAAATGAATTGAATTATATCGTGTTGGAAGAAATCAATACAAGGCCAGTAGTGAATTATACTATGAAAGTGATCAACCGAAACGAAAATTTAGACGCCTAAACATTAAAATCAAAAGCATGTCAGGAGGAATTGTAGCACCGGTAAGAAAACCACTCATAGAGGGACATAAAACTTATCATCAGATTACGGAAGATTTGTGTTCGCCAACAGAACGCACTCCGAGTCTGGCATGGATCATCGCTTTTATAGTTTCTTCTTCAATTTTAGCTTTTGGTGTATTTTGCATATTGTGGACCATATGGATGGGTATTGGATCCTGGAATGTGAATCGAACAATTGGTTGGGCTTTTGATATTACCAATTTTGTTTGGTGGATTGGTATCGGACATGCGGGTACATTGATTTCAG
>JAYVIT010000303.1:0-4200 GCA_043769965.1 Saprospiraceae bacterium | reverse complement strand
ATTTCCGTGCAGGAAAATATCGGAACCAAATGGGTTCCAAAGTTTGCAGCAAGAAAACTATTGATGGATAGTTTTCCATTTCGAAAAGGCTATTTTTTTCCTGCAGTCGGAGATTTAAATGATGATCACAAATTGGATTTTGTAGTTTCTTCTGGACTGGACTCCAATTATAACTTAACAACCCTATTTTATCAACGAAAAGAAACAAGCGGTAAGAACCAATTCAATATCATTGAAGGAGACATGTGGGGACTTGACCCGTTTGTTTCCGGTAGCTTTTTTACACCTTCATTGGCAGATATGGATAAGGATGGAGATTTGGATATTTTTATGAGCGGATATTTTCTGGAGCGAACGGATGCCGGAGATAAAATACAAACACCCGCTTTTTTATATGCTAAAAACACAGGGACTAAATCAGATCCTGTTTTCGTAGGCTGGTATCAAAATACGAATGGCCTGGAAAAAAGTATTGGAGAAACTCAATTAATTACGATAGGTGATATCGATAATGATAATGACAATGATATCATTTCTCTTACAAACTCTAATAGTATTTCCAAGTTGTTATTTCTTGAAAACGCCTCTCGTCCGGATGGAAAAGCGGATTTCAAATTATCCAAACCTTTAACCGGTATTCCTTCCACAAAAACCGGGGAAAGCTACTATCCGCCAGCCTTAGTGGATATTGATGGGGATGGAGATCTCGATCTATTTATGTTACAGGATCTAACAAAAGCTGCAACGGGAATTGGATTTTATGAAAATAATTTATGTGTAGCCAAATCAACACAATTGACGCAAAGTATATGTCAGGGAGATTCAATAGTTATAGGCAATCAGAAATTTAATCAAACCGGACAATTCGAAGTAAAACTAAGTGCAAGCAATAAATGCGACAGCCTTGTAAAACTGAATCTGACTGTTAAGCCAGTACCAACAACAAATATTGCAAAATCACTTTGCGCAGGTGATGTGTATACGATCGGAAATGAAAAATTTACTCAAACAGGGCAATATGTCATAAAATTAAAATCCATCAATGGTTGCGATAGTATCGTTCAGGCATCATTGACCTTTGTTACTTTAAAAAATACAGTAAGCCAAAACCAGAATACACTTAAAGCGGATTTAACTGGTGTTCAATATCAGTGGTTTGACTGTGAGATTGGTTCAGATATAACAGGAGCTACAGGACAATCTTTCACTCCTTCAAAGAATGGTAAATACGGTGTAAAACTAACTGATGCCAATGGGTGTAAAAATACATCTGTTTGCCTGGATTTTGTGATCACATCCATCGAAGAAGGGACATTATCAAACCAAATTATTTTATACCCAAATCCTGCATCTAATTATCTTACATTATCAAACCAAACTGGTTATGCACTTACCAGCATTAAGATAATAAATATTGATGGTACATTAGTTAAAACTATACCAAACCATCAAATTAATAGGATTAGCACCACAGTATTGCATCCAGGAAATTATATAATGGAGATATATTGTAATGGAAATAAAATATTTAAAAAGTTTGAAGTAGTGAGATAATACATAGTTCAAAAGATTTCTCTCCGCCAGCCGGCGGATCGAAATCTAATAAGTGGAACGCTCTCAAGAAGCACCGCCGGAGAATTTGTAATAACAGGACTTCATGACATTCATGACTTCATTGAGAAATAGAATTGTCATGTCTAAAATGGCTTTTACAACCACCAAATGACATAACTTTGGCAGAGAATTCTCTCTAGCCAAATGGATCACAAACCCGACCAGGATAAACTAATTGCTTCTATGGCAAAAGCCATTCAGCAACTTTTAATAGTCATTGTCATCCTATTCTTTCTCCTTATTCTTTCTCCGGTACTATTTACTCATAAAAAAGAAATCATTCAGTTTTTTACACCAAAGGAAAAACCGAAGATTTCTCTTATTGCAAAAGAAGAACCTATAAAAGAAAATTATTGGATCGCACCGGATATTGAAAGTATAAAAGATACCATTCTAAAACAACATGTAGCATACGGCAAAGATCTCATTGCGCATACTTCTAAATACCTTGGACCAAATGGATCAGTGAAAGCAATTAGCAATGGAATGAATTGTCAGAATTGTCATCTTGAAGCAGGTACGCGGACATTTGGAAATAATTATGGATCTGTTGCATCTACTTATCCTAAATTCAGAGCACGAAGTGGTGCCATGGAAAATATTTACAAAAGAGTAAATGATTGTTTCGAACGAAGTCTGAATGGAAAATCACTCGACACACTTAGTAAAGAAATGCAGGCCATCAAATCTTATTTTATATTTCTCGGTAGTAATGTTACAAAAGGCGAAAAGGCTAAGGGATCAGGATTTAAAGATTTGGATTATCTCGACAGGCAAGCGGATACAATAAAAGGAAGAGAAGTTTATAATAAAAAGTGTTTAAGTTGTCATTTGGCCAATGGTGAAGGCCAGTTGAATCCTCTCGGCAATGAATATACCTATCCACCTCTATGGGGAAAACACAGCTACAATGATGGAGCCGGATTATTTCGGATCAGCAATTTTGCAAAGTATGTCAAGTATAATATGCCGTTTGGCGTACAACACCTAAATCCGCAAATGACTGATGAAGAAGCTTGGGATGTTGCGGCATTCATCAATTCGCAACCAAGACCACATAAAAATGTTCCTCAAGATTGGCCAGATAAATCAAAAAAACCTGTTGATCATCCATTTGGTCCTTATGTGGATCATTTTACGGAAAATCAACACAAGTATGGACCATTTAAACCAATACTTGAAGAAATACAAAAACTAGAAAAAACAAAAAAATCTATTTGACAATTTTATAATAACCCCAAAATGAAAAAATTATTTACACTTAGTATTTTATGTTTAGCAATCCTGATTGCAAAATCTCAAAACCAGATGTCCTTAGAAGTTGTACCTGTGCAAACAAAACACAGGATTGTATTCCAGCTTACCACGGCTGATACAGCAATTCATAGAATGATGGTAAAAAATATTAGCAATATCAAATCCATTGCGACGGATGCAGAAATTGAAGTAGTCTGTCATGGGCCAGGCATCACTTTTCTGATGAAGGAAAAAACAATAGTGCATGACAAAATCACCCAATTGAAAGAGAAAGGAGTGAATTTTGTTGGATGTGAATTTACACTGAAAGAAAAGGGCATTAAAAAATCGGAAATTGTAATCGAGGCTGGATTTGTTCAATCTGGTGCCTTGGAGATCGTGATTAAACAAGAACAAGGCTGGAGTTATCTCAGAGCTACAAATTAATTGAATCTGTTGCTGTTGATTTATTCATTTCCTTTCTTGGAAGGGTGGAATAATTCGTAACCGGATTTTCAAGTAATAAAATTCTAGACATTCGTAAATCTATTCATTCATGGAGAAAAACAGAAGAAAATTTATTAAACAAGTTGGTACATTAAGTGCAGGAGTCGGATTGTTATCGACAATGCCATTAAATAGTGAATCTAAAGAATTGATTGAAACAGGGGATGATTTAATTCCAGAAGAAAAAAAGCCATTTACAATAACCATTTATCAGACCACCGATATCCATTGTCAGATACATCCTCATGATGAATTGTTTTGGGAAAACGACAAACCCGTTTACAGAAAAACAGGTGGCTATGCACAACTCTCCACCTACTTTAAAAATGAGCGAAAGAAAAATCAAAACACATTCTTTATAGATACAGGAGATATGTTTCAGGGTAGTGAACTTTCAGTGAAGACAACTGGTAAAGCCATCGTACCCATTTTAAATCATTTGGAATATGACTTGTACTTACCCGGTAATTGGGAAGTCATTTATTACAAACAGGCAATGCAAAAACTGTTGGGCGCATTGAATGCTCCTAAGATATGCGCCAATATGTATCATGATTTAGGTGGTGGTAAAAGAGGAGAATTAATCTTCCTTCCATATCACACCTGGAATGTAAATGGTTTTAAAATTGGATTTCTTGGATATACTGATCCATTAGTACCTACACGTCAATCACCAAATTACAGTAAAGGAATTCTTTATAGTAAGCCGGAAGAAAATCTGGCCCACTATGTAGATCATTTAAAAAATTACGAACAATGCAATTACGTTTTTATTATTGCACATTTGGGTCTTTCTCAACAAATCGCTTTAGCCAATCTTCCGGAATGCAAAGACGTGGATTA
>JAYVIT010000302.1:0-4417 GCA_043769965.1 Saprospiraceae bacterium | reverse complement strand
ATAGTATTATAAGGTAAGATTGTACTCACCGGACCAAAAGCTTCGAGCTCATGAGTGAGTTTATGTTCAAATGGTTTGTGATTGATCATTAGAATAGGCGATAAGAATGCACCTGATTTTGCATCTGCTCCAACCAACTCCACCTTATCCAAGCTTCCAAATACAATTGGTGTGTATGTTGCAAGTTGTGCTACCCGTTCGATGACTTCTGCTTGTTGTACTTTACCGGCGAGGGAGCCCATTCGAACTTCTTCGTTTTCCGGATTACCAATAATTGTTTTTTTCAATCGCTGCGAAAGTGCAATCTGAACATCCTCTACTAATGCTCCAGGAACAATAATCCTTCGGATTGCTGTACATTTTTGTCCGCATTTTGCAGTCATCTCGCGATGAACTTCTTTAATAAATATATCAAAGTTTGCAGATCCAGGTTTTGCATCTTCACCAAGTATACATGCATTCAAAGAATCCGCTTCCATATTGAATGGAACCGACTCCGATATAATTTTGGGATGTGACTTGAGCATCATCCCAGTTGATGCAGAACCAGTGAATGTAACAACATCCTGACTTATCACATAATCCAATATATTTTGCGCCGAACCGCAAATTAATTGCAATGATCCTTCAGGCAAAATACCAGATGCAATAATATCTTTTACTACAGCTTCTGTTAGAAATGAAGTTATAGTTGCAGGTTTTACAATTGCAGGCATTCCCGCCAACAAATTCACAGCAATTTTTTCCAACATTCCCCATACCGGAAAATTAAATGCATTGATGTGAATTGCTACGCCTTCTTTCGGTACCATGATATGATGTGCAATAAAACTTCCGGTTTTTGAAAGCGGTATCGTATCACCATCTACAAAAAAAATTTGATTGGGAAATTTTTTGCGTAAACTTGAATACGCGAACAAAGTTCCGATGCCACCATCGATATCGATCCAGCTATCGGTTTTAGTTGCACCGGTTTGAAAGCTGACCGGATAATATTTCATTTTTATATCGGTGAGATAGAGTGCTAATGCTTTAAGCATTCTTCCTCTTTCCTGGAAAGTCATTTTGCGCAATGCAGGTCCGCCAACTGTTCGTGCATAATGCAACATTGCTGCGAAATCCAATCCTTTGCTGGATGCAACTGCAATTTGATTTCCATTTACCGCATTATATAGTATCTGGCCATCGCCTTCACCTTCCATCCAGGATCCTAATGCATAATTTTTTAATTTCATAAACCTCATATTTCATTTATTACGAGAAACCATCCAAATTTTAGACCTATCAGGTTTCGCCAACGCACCATGCGTATACGCAAACCTAAGAGGTCTAGATCTGCGTTACACCAAACTGATTCAGATGATGCCAGCAATGCTTATATAATAAAGCAACCCATTGTTCAAAATTCAAATCTCCAAAAAATGGATTGCGAATAGTTTGATGTTTATCGGATTCAAATTTTTTAAAAAAATCATTCAGCTCATTTTCCAATTCATTGATGCTGTCTTGTATATTTTCAAATCGCACTTCCAAAGCTTCTTCAGGAAGTAAAATGTTTTTTGTGTTTTCTTTGAATGGCGTATCCGACATGATGAAGGTTTGGAATCTCGGGAGTTTTTCTTCCTGTGTTAAAATACCTTCATACACATCCTTACCATTCGCCATTTTAACAGCATAGGTCATGTGTTCGATCATTTGATGGACATTCATTTTGCCCCACTTGCGTTCGGCATTGGGGTTTAATTGTTTGATGAGAGGGATGTATTCGTTTCGGAGAAATTGTTCTTTACTATTCATGTGGGCACAATTTATATCACCCCTACGGGGTTTTGATTCAAATTTCTTTTTGATTGTTTTACAAATATTTCACCCTTACGGGGTTTGAATATATTTCGAATTATCAATTCTATAATCATTACACTCCTTCGGAGTTTATGAATTTAGTTGGTTAATCAAAAAATAATTCCAGCAACAGACTGGCGTAATTTCCTCAATTCATTAATTTTTTAATTCTTTTCCCGAAGGCCCGCCTGACCGGACGGGCAGGGATGCCTTTGGCAAATTCCTTCATTAATTACACTCTTTCAATAATGCACGCATAACCCTGCCCTACTCCAATGCACATTGTCACTAGTGCATATCTTTTATTTTTTAATTGCAATTCCAAAGCAGCAGAATATAAAATTCTTGCGCCGGACATTCCAAGTGGGTGGCCCAATGCGATGGCTCCTCCATTTGGATTCAATCGTTGATCATCCCAATTCATGTTCCATTCTTTCAAACAAGATAAAACTTGTGCAGCAAATGCTTCATTCAATTCAATGACATCCATATCATCTATTGTTAGTCCGGCTCTTTTGAGTGCTAATGCAGATGCAGGAACCGGGCCTATTCCCATAATTCCTGGTTCGACTCCGGCAACAGCAGCAGAAATAATTTTAACAATAGGTTTGAGATTATATTTTTTAATTGCAGATTCAGATGCAAGCAATAATGCTGCGGCCCCATCATTAAGTCCGGCTGCATTGCCAGCTGTTACAGTTCCTCCATCTTCTTGTTTTTTAAATGCAGGTTTTAATTTTGAAAGACCTTCAATTATCGTATTTGGTTTAATGAATTCATCTTCACTAAAAAGTATGGATTCATTTTTACCGAAAGGAATTTCAATGGCTTGAATTTCCTTTCCAAATCTTCCTGACTGTTGTGCTTTTGTTGCTTTTACTTGACTGTGAAGTGCAAACTGATCTTGTTCTTCGCGATTTATTTTATATCGGCTTGCCAAATTTTCAGCAGTTTCACCCATTGCTTCTGTGCCGAATAATTTTTTTATTTTTGGATTGATGAAACGCCAGCCAAAACTGCTATCCGCCATTTCAGCATCTCTTCCAAATGGTGTTGATGTTTTTGAAATCACCCATGGAGCCCGGGTCATCTGTTCGACTCCACCTGCAATGATCAAATCTCCGTGACCCATCGCAATGGCGCGGTATCCATTGCATGCTGCAGCAAGTCCTGATGCACAGAGTCTGTTGATTGTCTCACCTGGCACTTTCCAGGAAAGTCCGGCAAGCAAAGCGGCCATTCGTGCCACATTGCGATTATCCTCTCCAGCCTGATTAGCACAACCGAGAATCACATCGTCTATTTGTTCGGAAGGAATGTTTTCATGGCGTTTCATCAATTCGGCAATTGTAAAAGCCGCCAGATCGTCAGCTCTTATGCTAGATAAGCTTCCACCGAATTTTCCGATTGGAGTTCTGATTCCGTCTATAATATAGCAATCATTCATTATTCCATACTTTGTCTAAGTCTCTGCAAAACTACTATTCCATGATCATATTTGAATTTTCAAGAGACAGATATTGAAACAAAAGTATTTTAATAAAGATGCATTTACACGTGCTTGTGTTTAAAGCTTAGATAGATGATTGATAATGACTGGTAAGTATGCAAAAAACAATTCATAATTCTTTCATTTTGCATTCCATAATTCTTTCATTCTTCAAACAACCGCTCCACCACAACTACTTCCTGATCCTGCAGTACAACCATAACAATGTTGATTGATTACGATATTCCGGTTTTGCAATTCTGTTAAATTAAAATCACGGATGTGTTTTGAATTACCATTCACAGGTAAATCGAGCATCTGGTTAAAATCACAATCGTATAATGCACCATCCCAGCCGATACTCAAAGTACTTCTGCACATTACATTGGAAGCTGCGACTGGATTATAAGACTGAACTAATTTATTCATATAGCTTTCATAATTTCCGGATACCAATAAGTAATCCAGAAATCTGCTGATAGGCATATTCGTAATGGTGAATAAATTATTGAATTCTATATCAAAATCTTTTTTCAATGTTTGTTTAAATTCTTTTTCCAAAATAGATTGGTTGGCTGGAAGAAATGCTCCCGATGGATTATACACGAGATTTAATTTAAGTCCGCTTCCATCTTTTCCATAACCAATTGTATTCAACATTTTTAATGCGGTAATAGAATCTTCAAAAACGCCTTCTCCTCTTTGCTTGTCAGTGCGGTCCTTAGAATAAAAAGGCAGTGAAGAAATCACTTCAATATTGTGTTGCTTATAGAATTCAGGAAGATCATGATATTTTTTATTCGCGAGAATAATTGTCAAATTGCATCGCACCATGATATGCCGGCTTAGTTTGCTTATTTCCTCAACAAACCATCGAAAATCCGGATTCATCTCTGGAGCACCACCAGTCAAATCAACTGATGTGAATTGCGGATGCATAGCAAGTATATTGATGCACAATTGCATAGTATTTCTGGTCATAATTTCTTTGCGATCAGGCCCTGCATCTACATGACAATGTTTACAGGTTTGATTGCACATTTTACCAATGTTGATTTGAAAAATCTCCAGTTGATTTGGTTGCAA
>JAYVIT010000301.1:0-2138 GCA_043769965.1 Saprospiraceae bacterium | reverse complement strand
CTTTCTAATATAATAGGATCTTTGTGCAACGTTTCATATGTATCAACAAGTTCTGAATTGGTAGGCACTCGTTTCGATTTTTTAATAGCATAAACACTTCCTGCGACGCATAATCCTGCTAATCCACATTTAATAAATGCCGTCGCGTCCGCTTTTGGAACTTCTAAGCCATTTAAATTCAAGGTGGCATCGGGGTCATCTTGCTTTAACTTTTCATTTTTTCTCATATTTGTAAAAAGAGACGCAAATTTTCCCAATGGTCCGAATTGATTTAATAAACCTGGAACCATTGTGGATAAATCTACATTGTTCATTTCAAAGTTGAATTTTTTTTTAAATCTCCCTTTTTTTTTATATAAAATCTGAAACCAATTCTTTTTTAAGAAACACACATTTTTTTACAGTTTAAACATTCGTGTCTGTTTATGCATGACATTCCATGCTTTTCCAAGGGACATGACTTGTTGACTAAATTTTTATTCCAATAAATCATATACCATGCACTTTTGTTGTTCGCAAGTGTAAATTTTGCCATTAAAAATGTATCATCATTTGGTTGTGAATTTCGGTCTTGTGTCGGATATGGTAATGTTTTTTTCTGTGAATTGGGTTTGTTAATCAACACAACTCCCATATCACGCAAATATGATTTTTCTTCTATGACTACACTAAGTTGTGATCTTTCAAACCAAACACATGGATTGTGCATACAAAAGGATTTCGCAATGGCAAAGTAGTTTAAACCCTTGTGCTTAATTTCGAAACGTTTTTCAGGAATCGGAGTTGGTTCAATATTCACATCGATACCATTTGAGATGAGACTCCAAAAATTACGATCACCAGATTTTATAGGATTTTTTAGAGGAGTTTTTATATGAGTTACATTCTTAAATTTGGGAATGTTTAAGTGTTTCTCGAGGTGTTTCTCAACTTTTTTAGCAAGAAAGTCGTGAAATCCAGCTTTTCGCTTAAGTGGTTCGATTTTTACACATAATTCCGGATAAACATCCTCTGTACTCATTTCTTGAGGGTACAATTGATTAAAATTTAATCCAAACAACTGTTTATCATTATTATCTTGATCGTCGAAAAGAGAGAGACTCATTTTTTGATTTTGAAAAAAAATTGAGAAAATGTTTTTTTATTTTTAAAGGAAAAATGTTTTTTTTCAATGAGTAGACACAACATGATCAACAACTTCCTTCATGTTGGAAAATGTATCGGAACACTGACAACGCACCAAGAATTCTTTGCAATCAAAAGCAACATGGGTTGGAGTTTGCTTCTTCCCATTCATTAATTTTACAAATTGCATCTTAAACACGGGAACATGACAATGAAGTGATGAGTCATAAGACATTTTTAATTTATTTTTTAGTGCTTTCTTCATTTTATCCCAGTCTTCAACAAGAATTTGTGTAGCATCCAATAATCTTCTTGATCTTGTTTGATTTTCAATCGATTTTTTATAAAATTTCAAATGGTTATCAACTGAGTTATTTTCTAAATCCTTCACTATTATTTCTTTTGCTTCTTGTGTTGAAACCTTCTCTTCTGATTCAACTTCCGCTTCCCAATCAGATTCCTTTTCTGATTCTTCTTCTTCGGATTCCGATTCATCTTTTGATTCCCAATCGGATTCTTCTTCATCATCTTCATCGTCTCCCTCTTCTTCTTCGTCTTCAGAAATTTTCATTTTTTTGGTTTGTACTTTATCTTTACATTTATAAATTCCAGATCGTGCATCGTCGAGACATATTTTTCCAGCACCATCAATCCAAACTCCAGAACGACAATCAAAATTATTAATCACGTCAGATGATCTACATGTTGTATTTCTTTTAGAGATAGGTGCAATGTAGTTTTCAATTGTTTTGTGTCTTTTCGCCGTTCCATTTAAAAGTCGTGGGAGTTCTGTGAAATGATATTCTTCATAGGATAAGTAGATTGGCTTTAAATCTGCATTGGAATCAAATTGCTCGTCTTCGCTGCTATTTTCCGTTTCACTACTTTCGGTTTCACAACTTTCTTCCGATTCTTGATCTTCTTCTTCACTTCTTTCTTCCTCGTATTTTCTCTTGGTCATTCTTATTTTCTTTTTTTTTAAAGATATATATTTCTCACATCTTTTCGAAAAT
>JAYVIT010000300.1:0-2240 GCA_043769965.1 Saprospiraceae bacterium | reverse complement strand
GCATATGCTTCTACATGGCCTGATGCAACAAATGCATGTTTATTAACTGGAACACGAACAAGTCAAGCATGTAGTTGTATTGGAAATCAATTGGAAGCTTCCACTTCTTATGTTGAAAAGGATTTAAAGGATGGTGGATCATGTGGGAATAATTATTGTGGATCTTGTTTTATTACAGAAGCTCCCGACGGAACCAGTTATCCATGTATGTGTACACAAGATGTGACAAACATAAATGGCAGTGTATCGCAAATTCAAATCAGTCTCGTCAATTCTACCAATAAGCCAACAACATTTGAAGAATTACAAGTAGAATGGTGTTCCAATGGTTTAACAGTTGCTGGGATTCCTATAACTCGATACCAATCCGGAAGCTTCGCATGTGACTTCATTATGCGAGAAGCATGTAGTAATACCGCGAATTTAACAGTAGATCCTGTATTTGCCATGAGTTGCGCATGCGTAAATGAAGAGAAGGTATTACAAGCAAGATTTGCGGGAATTGATTTACCAAGTCAATGTTTTACAACACTATGCAATATCCAAGATCCAAAAGTTTATAAATTAAAATCGCAACAAACAGGTTGTTCCGCTCGATTATGTGAACAAACATTGAGTATTCATGGTTCCGCCATTTTGGCACAAGGTTTTCAAGAATTATTATGCAATGGAACTGTGTATCAAGTGGAAAATACAGGACCTGCTGGTGAAGTACCCTTGGTTTCACAAGTTCAACAAGTCTACGGTGGATTTCAATTAACTCCAACGTTTTGGATAGTCATTGGAGTCTTTGTTTTATTAATAATTATAACATTTGTTTGGGTCTTTCAAAGAATGAGAACTTCAAGACAAGAAAAACAATTGAAACAACGAGAGTTGGAATTGAATTATTTATCAAGAGGAAAAACTTAAACAATGTCCAACAAAGTTTCTGAAACAACGTTTGTTTTTTCACAAAGTTCCAAAATGATGGAAACAAATATAACAATCAAGATGATAATACAAGAAGTAACAACAAAAAAATAAGGATATTGCGAACTGAGACATGTTTCTTCTGCAAAAATTAACAAATGTGAAGACTCAGACAGAACGTAAACACTCAAACACATATGCAACATTTGCTGATATTGAGAAGAAATTCGCAATGAAGATCGTAATCGAAGAAAGGAGCAAATACTCCAGAAGCATACCAAAAATGATAATAAACAAACAGGAAGTCCAATCTTAGCGAGATTATTGCATGATTCCACTTTATCCCAAACATCGCGCTTGCTTTCGAATGCCAATGGAATACAAAGAATCAGTAATCCAAGAAACATAAATCCGTTGAAGCACAAGTACTCTTTTGTGATGATGATCATTCCTAAAAAGGGAATTATGAAGGGAATTATGAAGGGAATTATTTTTTCAAATTTATGAAATATCATAGTAAGTCGTATGTATTGTAACAAGTATTCATTGGTATTTCTTGGAAATTTCTGATTTATAAAAAAATCAAGCAAAGCAAAAAAAATGTGCGACACTGTCTTGGCACAAGTAATTAATGAATTAGAATCAGGATCCTTTCCAAAACCGATCTTTTTTGGAGGTCCAAATTGTTCATTAGGTCAATGGCCATATGATTCCACCTATTTAACATTGGATCAATATGATGTGCCGATTTCAGCTGCGACCATTTGTCCCAATTCTTCCAAAACGACATGTCCCGTACCAATGATTTATTCCGCAGTCTTACCACCTAATTTAAAAATTACATTTTACAGCAATACAAACAATGATGCCAAAGCTCTTTCGGATAGAATCGCAGAATTCGGACAAACTAACATATTTTCAAATAATTATTCATCAAGTGCTCATATTCCAGATATGGTCAACTCTCCTTTAACTTGGTATTCAAAAAATTGTGACGGATTACCAGGTAATTGTAATTTAAATAGTCCCAATCCTGATAACTGCGTATTGGAAACGAAAAATTTCTTTACAGAAGATGCTGATTGTGTGTTGAATCCAAATACATGTGATAGAAAATTTAGATCAACTAATATACTTTTAAAATCAATGGTCTCATGTAACAGTCCTCTGTGGCCGAGTTTTATTGGATTTAATTCGGGGAGTATTTTAACAGATGGTCAACTTATTTGGCCATTGTGTCAAATTGTAAGCAATCAACCGGTAATGTCTTTTTATTCACGGAATGGTCAAGATTATTGTATTCAAAATGGAAATGCGACAATTGAGAA
>JAYVIT010000299.1:0-2574 GCA_043769965.1 Saprospiraceae bacterium | reverse complement strand
CTAGTTGTAAATTTTATTTTATCCATTGCAGTTCTTATGGTATTGTTTGCTCTTATGTTTAAAATATTTCCGGACGCAAAAATACAATGGCGCCATGTTTGGATTGGTTCATTGGTTACAGCATTTTTATTTGAGATTGGAAAATTTTGTTTGGGTTTATATTTTGGAACAGCCAATCCTGGCTCTGGTTACGGTGCTGCAGGATCGGTTGTTTTAGTTCTGCTTTGGGTTTCGTATTCTTCCATGATCGTTTTTTATGGAGCAGAATTTACCCGCGCTTATGCAGATTATGTAACAGGAAAAGTTCCTCCTAATGAAGTTGCCGTAAAAGATCCAGGTAGAGAAAGTTGAGGAAATGAAAAATGAAAAATGAAGGAATGTCGGAGCGAATAATGTTAAATTGAAAATTTATCAGTATTTTTACATTTTGAATTGAGAATTAAATTTAAATGTAATGGATACTCCCGCTAACGAATTTGAATCATTATTTGAACGAATTGAAGCATATATCAAAACCTCTTATGATCTGGCTAAGCTAAAGGCATTGGAGTCAGCTATTGTTGTGGTTACTTCATTGATTTCAAGATTGAGTGTTATTGTAATGTTTAGTTTATTTGCACTTGTTTTGAATATTGGCATTGCATTATATTTGGGAGAATTGTTGGGAAAATCCTATTACGGTTTTTTTATAGTGGCAGCATTTTACTTTATAGGAGGTATAATATTTCAGTTATTTATGCATAAATGGATTAAGAAACCACTTAGCGAGTTGATTATTACTCAAGCTCTAAAATAAAATGGCCATGCAAAAGATAAATTCGGAAGCTAGTCTGAGAGCAGCCATAATAGAACTGGAAAGTAAACTGGCAAATGACGGCAAATTGTTGAAAGAACAGTTCCAGAAGTCATACGAAAGTATTAAACCTGTTAATCTAATTAAGAGCTCATTAAAAGATGCTGCTGCAAGTTGGAACTCAGGAGACCAATCATTAAAATCTGTAACAGGATTACTGTCTAATATCGCATTGGAATTATTAACAAGTACTCCAATTAAAGGTCTTATTGGTAAGGCATTAATAAATGGCGTTACTGCCCTGATTGAAAAAAATCCTGAAACATTGAATTCGTTAGGGCAAGGGTTGTTAAAAGCAATCCGTAGTATATTTAGTAAAAAGAAAAATGAATCAGAAGTTGATTCTGACTCAGATGAAATTTTTATATAATAGCAGATTTTCCAATGAATAGTTCCATCAAGTTTCCAATCTATGCACAATTATCGCTTCTATTAATTGGACTGTATGTATTTGTTAGTATGCTTTCAATAGTACAGGATATTTTACTTCCTTTGATTTATGCCAGTATTATTGCTATTTCAATAAATCCAATTGTAAATTATTTGGTTAGTAAGAAAATAAACCGGACATTATCAATTGCCGGTGTGTTGACGGTTGCTTCTTTAATCATAATCTCGGGTGTTATATTTTTATCTTCACAGGCTGATCTTTTTAAAGATGCTTTACCGCAACTAACATCAAAATTTCAGGAACTGCTTCATCAAATTGTATCATGGATTGCAGGTTATTTCGACATCAGTGCAGAAAAAATCAATGCATGGATAAGCAATGCGTATACAGAAATATTGCAGAACAGCAATACAGCAATTGGTACAACCCTTACCACAATTGGAGGATTAATGGCAACAGCTGTTTTGACTCCGGTTTACATATTTATGATATTGTATTACCAACCTCACTTATTAAAATTTATTCATAAGCTATTTGGATCAGGTAACGATACTAACGTAAGCGAAGTGCTGTCAGAAACAAAGACGATTGTACAAAGTTACCTAAGTGGACTTTTTATTGAATTTGCCATAATTGCAGTTTTAAATTCCTTGGGTCTTTTAATTCTTGGAATTGATTATGCCATCTTGCTTGGTATTGCTGGTGCACTTCTCAATGTCATTCCTTATCTTGGTGGAGTGATCGCGATGTTTATGTTTGCAGTTATTGCATTGATTACTAAAACACCGGTTTATGTTCTTTATGTTATTGGTCTATATACGATCATCCAATTGATAGATAACAATTATATTGTTCCAAAAATAATTGGTTCTAAGGTCAAACTCAATGCTCTCATTTCGATAATTGTTGTAATCGCAGGTGGCGCATTGTGGGGTATCCCTGGTATGTTTCTTTCTATTCCCATTACTGCAATCATCAAGCTCATTTGTGATCATATTGATTCATTAAAATCCTGGGGATTCTTATTGGGTGAAATTAAAACACCACAAGTAAGGCGAAAAACCTTAGAAAATGTATCCAACGGAAAAGTCAATGCCGGTATTCATGACAGATGATCTATCATTTAAGATAAGCTTTATAAATATGCAGTTCCCAAAATGGATTTGTGTAATATATTACTAGGGAATTCCAAGTAAGAAATTCTTGTGGTAATGTTTCTGTTAATGTATCCTATTTTTATTGGTCTCAGGCGCTGGTAAAAACCATGCACTTTAGTGCAAGAGCTTTAGTAAAGCGAAAAAGTCTTAAACTTGAGGTATGGATAGGAAAA
>JAYVIT010000298.1:0-11644 GCA_043769965.1 Saprospiraceae bacterium | reverse complement strand
AATCCAGAAAAGTGACTATTCAATTGGTTCTCAAAAGTCAAAATATTCAACAGCTTGTTGATGTGGCTGAAATCACGGGATTTTGGGATGGGGCTTCTGTTAGCTTAAAAGACTTTGACAGTACACCTGACAATATTTCAACTAATGATGCCGGTGGTCAAATTTATACTTCGACAGATAATGTAATCAATGACAATGGAACGATAGATGAAGATGATGCAGATCCTGCATCAATTGATATTTTTGATCTTGCATTAATTCTCACTACTGATCAGGTAAAACCAGTTAAGAAAAATCAGGATGTTTTGTTTCATATCACAGTATGCAATCAGGGTAATGTCGCTGCAAGAAATATTGGGATTGTAGAATATCTTCCAGCAGGTTTGGCTATTAGTCCTTTTGATAATAATGGTTGGTTTTCTCTTGGTGGTGTTTTTAGAAATACAATTTCTTCTGTTATCCAACCTAATCAATGTGCGACAATTGATTTTTTGGCACGAGTAACAACAAATGCTGATATCAATAATCTACTCAACAGAGCTGAGATAACACAAGCATTTGATAATTCACTTCGCGATCTAACTTCTCGCGATTATGATTCGTACCCGGACTATACCATTGACAATGATCCGGGTGGTGTTGTCAATTCAAGCACGGATAATATTTTTTCGGGTAATGGAATCATCGATGAAGATGATGCTGATCCTGCAGCATTGACCATAATGGATCTTGCATTAATTAAAAGATATACGTCTGCTGGCTCATTAATATATAAAGGCAGTGCTAATTTCACTATTCAAATTTTTAATCAGGGAAATACTACTGTTAGAAATATTGAAGTGACAGATTACTTACCTGTAGGATTTGCACTTGCACAAAGTGCTATCAATCAGGGATGGGTCTTAAATAATGGTAAAGCAAGCAGAACCTTGAATGGACTTATTTTGCCAGGGGCAATCATAAATATTGATATCGCGCTACAAAATATTTCTGATGTTCAGGCATCAACATTGATAAATGTTACGGAGATTTCCAAAATTAATGATTCTGGTCTTGCCGATATTTCAGATTTAGATTTTGACAGTACACCAGATAAAAATCCATCGAATGACGTGGGTGGTGTGGTGAATACTTCAACTGATAATGTTGTCAATTTGGATTCATCAATTGATGAAGATGATGCTGACCCTGCAGGTATACCTGTGTATGACCTTGCAATCAGAAAAACATTGTCTGAAAAGAAATCTTCGTATTGGAAAGGAGATACCATTGAGTTTAAAATAGAAGTATTCAATCAGGGCAATGTCATAGCAAAAGATTTAGAGTTGACTGACTATTTAGAATCAAGATATGTTTTCAGTTCAGATATCAATCCGGGTTGGACATCTGTTCAGGATACCATTTTAAAATTTAGTCCTGGCATTACATTAAATCCAGGTGCATCTTATTCAACTACAATAAAAATCATTATTGGTCAAATTGCAACAGCGGATTTTATTCCAAATTATGTTGAGATTTCCAAAGCATATGATATTGTAGGCAATGAAGCCAAAGATTATGATTCCACATTTGATGAATTATATGATAATGATAAAGGTGGAAAGCCGGGAACAGCAACAGATAATGAAATTAACGATCATGGTGAAATTGATGAAGATGATCACGACGGTGCGCAATCAAAACCACAAAATTTTGATCTTGCTTTGATTAAAGATATCGATCATCTAATCGTAACCAGAGATGAACTGCTAACATACAATATAATCATTGTCAATCAGGGTTTGGTGACTGCAAGTGAAATCGAAATTGTAGATTACTTGCCTGAAGGACTTGTTCTTGAAGATCCAAACTGGGTAATAGGATCAACGGAAAATGGAATCACGACTGCATTTTATTTATTGAATGAATCAAATGGCAGATTGCCACAAGGTGGTCTAAAGCCTGGAGATACACTGGAATTATTTATAAACACACGAGTAGATCGAGCTCAGGTAGCAGGAGTTATAGTCAATAGGGCTGAAATATCTTATGCATTAAATACAGATCATGTGTTGGATGAAGATTCGGCACCCGATACTGATTTTTTAAATGATGCAGGTGGTGTAGTGTTCGAAAATTCAGATGGAAGTTCTGCAAATTTTGTTGATTTAGAAGCAATTGATGATGAAGATGATGCAGATCCTGCTGGCATAATAATAGTTGATTTGGAAAGAACGGTGCCATGTTTTTGTTTGGATAATGCATCAACTTCAGACGATGGACAATTTTATGAAGAACTTTCTTTTAGATCAATATCTGGAGATACCTGGTTTATCTACCAGGTTGAAGGATTATATCATGAATTAAGTCCATCTCCTCCAAATGTTCCGATATTTTTTGTAATTGGTATTGGAGGTTATAATCTTGTGGAAACAAATCTTGGCGATGGCACAAGTATTTACACAATACATGGAGTGCATGTGGAAGGAATAGGATATTCCATTATTCTATCCAACCAAAATGGAGTGAAATTAAATAGTGGTGTAAACAAATGTTATTATAAAGATCCTGTTCTAATAAAAGCGCAAAATAATGTTTGTGCAGGTCAGACTTTGAGATATGAAGTTAAGTTTATTCCCAATGCTACATATTTATGGACCTTACCTACTGGAGGAACTATATTATCAAGTCCATTCCAACATGCAATCGATATATTGTGGACAGGTGCAGTTGGTAGTACACACACGTTAACTGTTGATGTAGATCAACAGGATTCATGTTACAATCCATTGGAGTTTCCAATTACAATTGGTTCTACAAGCGGACCAATCAGTTGTATTGGATCTCTTCAAGTATCGCTGGACAAAAATTGTGAAGTACAAGTAACCCCTCAAATGCTTTTGATAGGAGGACCATATGATTACACTTCTTATTCGGTCATGCTATTTAACAAAGATGGATCGCTTGTACCAAATGGTAAATTATTTTATGAGCATAGAGGAAAAACACTCATTGCGAAAGTGATCAATGTATGCAGCGGTAATTCTTGTTGGGTAAATGTTTTGGTGGAAGATAAACTCAAGCCAATAATTACCTGTATCAATGATACAATAGATTGTACTTTAATGAAATCATATGTTATCCCGTTCGTCAATGACAATTGTGATCCTGATCCCGATCGTATTCTAGTTGACGAAACTATCGAGAATACACCTTGTAATACGATCTATTCAAAAATTGTAACCAGAATATATACTGCAAAAGATGAATCCGGGAATATTTCTATTCCTTGTACAATGAATATCTATTTGAAGCGAATACAATTAGATTCCATTGTATTTCCCGATTCTTTGACAAGGTCAAAATTAAATCCATTGATATGTTCAAGGTTTGCAACGGATTCTTTGGGACATCCGCTTCCATCAGTTTCTGGTATACCAACTTATAGAGGAGCACTTGCCTGGCCGAATAGTGACAATAAATATTGTGACTACACAGCAAGTTATGAGGACCTTGAATTTCCAAGTAATAAAGATTGTGTTAGAAAAATTTTGAGAAACTGGAAATTTACTATTTGGTTTTGTACAACATTTGAACAACGCACATATCCGCAGTTGATAGAAATAGTTGATACCATTGCACCAACAATTGAATGTCCATACGATATCATTGCAACAAGTAATTCATATACTTGCAACGCAAATGTTTGGATACCTATGGCAAAGGTATTTGATAGTTGCGGAAATATATTGAGAGTTGATCTTTCATATCCAGGTGGTTTTATAAAAGATTTTCAGGCCCAGTATATCAGTCTTCCTGTCGGTAGTCACGTTTTGACATTTACAGCTTATGACATGTGTTATAATCATTCTGAATGTACATTTAATATTAATGTCTATGATAGGACACCTCCAGTTGCAATCTGTGACCAACAAACGGTTGTCACACTCGATCGATTTGGAGAAGCATGGGTGGCTGCTAATGTTTTCGATGATGGTAGTTATGATGATTGTCATATCAAATCTATGGAGGTGCGAAGAATGACATCGCCAAATGTTCCATGTGGATACCCGGATCAGTTCTACCATGATTCGGTTATGTTTTGTTGCCAGGATATAGGAAAAGAAATTATGGTGATGTTTAAAGTCACTGATCATGAAGGAAATGAAAATACCTGCATGGTCATTGTTGAAGTTCAGGATAAAACCATACCACATATTTTTTGTCCTCATGATGTCACTGTTGATTGTGATTTTCATTTTGATTTGAATGATTTGTCAGAATTTGGAAAGCCGACTGTATCCGACAACTGCAATGTTGATTTCCGCGATTCTCTGGATGTTCAAATTAATCAATGTCGTGAAGGATATATTGACCGGATCTTTATTGCAGGTAATTCCTTCGGGCAAAGTGTTTGTGTGCAAAGAATTACAGTTATCAATTCTGATCCTTTTGATAGTACAGACATCCTTTGGCCATATGATCTTGATACAGCTACTTGTGTTTCTAATGGATTGTTGCCAGAAACTTTACCGGATCATTTTGGATATCCTATATTAAAAGAGGACTTCTGTGATCTGGTTGGCGTTTCTTATAAAGATCACGTTTTCCATTTTATAAGTGGAAGTGATGCATGTTATAAGATCATCCGTACATGGAAAGTGATCAATTGGTGTCGTTATCTGGATCAATTTGGCAATCCGATGATTTATTCGCATCAGCAGATTCTGAAAATACACAATAAAATTGCACCAACATTTACTTCTGGTTGCAGAGATACAGTATTCACCATTATTGATACATCTTGTTTAGGAGGAAATACATATCTTGTCGCAACAGCTACGGATGATTGCACTCCTTCAAATCAATTGATTTGGGAATATCATATCGATTTCTACCAGGATCATAGAGAAGATGTAAGTAATTATGGCGTTGGTTCTACTATCAATGCAAGTGGATTTTATCCATTAGGTAAACATACCATCAAATATGTGTTCGAAGACAAATGTGGAAATAAAGCAGTTTGTGAACGCACATTTGAAATCATTAATAAAAAACCACCAACTGCATATTGTATAGCAGGACTTGCAGTTTCTCTGGTGCCAATGGATCTGAATGGAAATGGTACAGTAGATGCTGAACAAGTAACCATATGGGCCAAGGATTTTGATAGAGGAAGTTATCATCCATGTGGTTATTCGCTTACCTATTCAATTGGAAGAGATACTAATATCAAATCAGTTACTTATGATTGTGATAGTGTTGGACTTCGATTTGTCACGCTTTGTGTGACTGCAAGTAATGGCACACAAGATTGCTGCAATACATTTATAGATGTACAGGATAATAATAATGTGGAATTCTGCAATTGCGTAAAATTTCCACCTAATGTTACTATTTATGATTGTTCACAAAATATTAATCCGGATGTAATAAATTCAAAGCCATCTATAGGCAATTGTTCAGGTTGTGTACATCAGGGTTCTTTTTTCAAAGACAGTATTGTCTTGAATGTTCCGAATACTTGTTTTGTAGTGTATAGAAATTGGACGGTGAAGTTTACATGTGCTGGTGAACCAGACCGCGTATTTGATCGTACCCAAATCATAACGGTAACTACAAACCTTCAGAACACAGATATACAATGGCCATCTGATTCTGTAATCGTTGATAATTGTACTGGTTCTATAGATACAGCCATTATTGGAGAGGTACCTCGTTTTTGCGTTCATGGTGGCAATGTAATGTTGATGTATACGGATCGGATTATTAAAATTGAAGCGAATTGTATTTTTTATGAGCGAATCTGGACTGTATTCAGTAAATGTGTGCCATCACAAAGTTATGGATTCAGGCAAGTCTTGAAAGTGTTGGAAGGTGCCGGAATTCGATATATAGTTCCAGCAAACCTTACAATAACAGACTGCAAAAAAGTATTGCTTCCTGATTCCTTAAATGGATTGCCAAAAACAAATTGCGCATGCGCTAATTTCCAACATAGTTTTAAAGATTCTATAGTTACTAATATTCCCAATACGTGCAGAGTAATTTACAGAAAGTGGACCTCATTCTTTAATTGTCCGCCGGATGTGAGTGGTACGTTCAAAGGAACCCAAATCATCACTGTCAGAATTCATTTGGAACTAAGTGATATTATGTGGCCGGCTGATTCTATTCATGTAGATAATTGCAGGGGTTCGGTCGATACAGCAATTATTGGCGGAGTGCCAAAGCTATTGAAAGATTTTTGTGGTAATGTGAGTATTAAATTTACTGATCAAACAGTATTGCTCAATGATACGTGTAGATTAATACATCGTACATGGATTGTTGCAAATGATTGTAGTGCAAATCCAAATAAAGAGCAATTCAGTTTTGTGCAAACACTAAAGGTCACAAAACCAAATGGACCACAGGTAGATTTTCCAAATGATATTACAGTAACCAATTGTAAGAAACCATTGCTACCGGATTCATTGAATGGATTTCCTACATTGAATTGTCCTTGTAATGTGTTTACACATACGTTCACGGATTCAGTTGTAACTACAATTCCAAACACTTGTTATGTTGTCTATAGAAAATGGACATCTACTTATAATTGTCCGCCTGAAGTGAGTGGTATATTCAAAGGAACTCAAATCATTACGGTGCGAATCAATTTATTGCTGAGTGATATCATGTGGCCAAGCAATCAGGTTATTGTAGATAATTGTGCAGGATCTGTGGATACCTCTTTGATAAATAATGTACCAAAGTTGTTGGTAGATTATTGTGGATTTGTCAGCTTTAGGTTTACGGATATAACAGTATTAATGAATGATACCTGTCGAATAATAAACAGGACATGGGTTGCAAGCAATAATTGTTCTGCAAATCCCAAACAAGAATTCTCCTTTTTACAGGTCTTGAAGGTGACAAATCCTAATGGACCAAGGATTGATTATCCGGCAGATATTACAGTTACAGATTGTAAGAAGTCGCTATTACCGGATTCATTGAATGGATTTCCTTCAACAAAATGTACAGCATGTGATACGATCAAATTTTCATTCAAGGATGATACCATCTCAAATCCAAACGGCGAAGTGTGTTATGTTGTGGAAAGGAACTGGAGTGCACATTTTGTTTGCAAACCAAATTTTGATACCACTATATTCCACATTCAGAATATCACAAGAGATGTCGATCTTAATCCTGCGGATATTACATGGCCACAAGATTCATTTGTATCTGTGACCTGTATTCCAACCATTGATCCTAAGATTACTGGTGAACCCAGTTTGAAAAAAGATTATTGTGGATTTGTGACATTTACATTTGTGGATACACTTGTTGGTGGTGGTGAGTGCAAGACAATTAAGAGAACCTGGACCGCCATTAATTCTTGTAGTAACAGCCAGCGACCAAAATTCAATCAATTCCTCATACTGAAAAATCAGGATCCTCCATCAATTACCTGCGTAAATGACACCATAGTTAATGCAGATCCGAATACTTGCGGAAAGATTTTGCAATTGGGTAACCCAAAAGTCAATAACAGTTGTAATTCAGTAGTAACATTTACGAATAATGCTCCACCTGTATTTCCAGTTGGTATGACCTTTGTGGTTTTTACTGCAAAAGACAGTTGTAATCATACGGCTACTTGTACAGTAAAAGTGACGGTCCTGGAAAGCGTTCCCCCGGAAATTACTTGCCCACGGGATACATTAATTCCGTGTAGTGTTAATACTGATACCTTATCAAAATTTGGTTTGCCAATTGTAACCGATAATTGTCCGGGTGTAATATTTACTGAAACCGTTACTAGAAATCAGAATGTATGTGGTATTGGAACGATAACTAGAAAATTCATAGCTATCGATGCTTCAGGAAATAAAGATTCATGTACTCAATTAATTACCATTGATAACCCAGATCCTTTGGAAGAAGTTGATATACTTTGGCCGCCATCACCACTTTCTACAGAAGAATGCGATGCATTTGATCCTTCTAATACTGGAGAGCCTGAATTTGATACTAGTGGAATCACATGTTATAAAGTCAATGTCACTTTTACAGATTCACTTCTTTGCATACCAAATTGGTGTACAGTGGAAAGGCACTGGCAGGTTATAGACAGTTGCACACTGGATACATTTAGATTTACACAAGTGATTTTTAGAAATGATACAGTTGCTCCCAATATTCTAGGAGTGCATGATACCACTTTGGTTTCTAATGATTCTACTTGTAACAATTTTGTAATCATGAAAGCATTCGTGGATAATTGTGATTCCGTTGATGTGATTATCACAAACGATTCGCCATATGGAGCCAATGATGAAGAAGATGCTTCCGGATTTTATCCACCTGGAGAAACATTCGTAACCTTCAGAGCTAGTGATCCTTGTTGTAATACCACATTAAAAACCATTAAAATAACGGTTATCGATACGTTTGCTCCTGAGTTTACCTGTATAAAGGTTGTGAAAAAGATAAAAGACAATGGATGCGCCGTCTTTAATTCGCAGGATTTCATAGCCAAGCTCAAAGACAATTGTACGGACTCCGTTTTGATTATGTCTTCATTCGACAGGAATGATTTTAATGATACTATCCGGACCATTTGTTGTGATTCTATAACTAATTTTGAATATACAACTGCAGTGGTTGTTTATTTTAAGGATTTTGCAGGAAACATAGATTCGTGTAGTACATTTCTGCAGGCCGTGGATCAGGATACCATTTGTGGAATTACGTTGAAATCGATCGTAAAAGGATTTGTAGCATCACGTAAAAAAATCAACATGCATGCGGTTGAAGTGATGCTGAATGATGGAGTTTCTGGTATTACAATTTCTGAAAATGATGGATCTTATCGATTCCCGGATATGCCTAATGGAGGTAATTACGTGGTTAAAGCCAGGCATGATATTAATCCTTTAAATGGAGTGACTACCGCTGATATCATACACATTCAAAGACATATTCTGGGTCTTGTGCCATTTACTGATCCGTTGAAATTTATAGCTGCGGATGTTAATAGCAATAGGAAAATTACAGCAGCGGATATTTCTGATATCAGAAAATTAGTTCTTGGTAAAATTCAGGAATTTGGAAATAGTCCTTCCTGGAAATTTGTATTATCGAATTATAAATTTACCAATCAACTGGATCCTTTAAGTGAGGACTATCCGGAGTCTTATAGTATTTCTTCGATTAAAAAGAATTATTATATAGACTTTACCGGAATCAAAATGGGCGACGTTGATGATTCCAATGACGCAAATCAATTTTCTGAAATAACAGAAAGCAGGAATGCAAATCCAGTCTTGCTCATCGCGAGAAATGAAAGCATGTTGAAAGACCAGGTTTATGAAATTGAATTGGATCTTTCAAAATTCAAAGAGCTGGATGGTATGCAATTCGGTTTACAGATTGATCTTTCAAAAGCGACGCTGTTGGGAGTTGTACTTGATGAAAACGGCAAAATAAAAGAAGACATGATCAATTTGATACCGGAAAAGAATAGTTTACGATTGTCTTATGTAAAAACTAGTGCAGATGATGAGCAATGGAAGATAAAGATAAAAGTGAAAATGAACCAGACAAGTGATTTATCAGAAATTTTAGAGCTCAGCAAAGATGGATTTATTTCGGAAGCCTATTTTAAATCAGGCGATATAGGTCAAATCAAACTTGATTTTATTGATCAGTATTCAAATCAGGAAGGATTGAGTTTGTATCAGAATATTCCTAATCCATTTAGCCAGTCAACTATAATACCATTTCAGACTTCTGAAAATACAGAAATAACTATCCGGATTATTAATATGAATGGAAAACTAATGTTAGAGAGCAAGAAATTCTTTAATAAGGGTTACCATGAATTTGAAATACAAAAGAATCAATTGGATAGAAGTGGCATATATTACTACCAGCTGAAAACTGAAAGGAACAGTTTATTCAGACGGATGATTTTAATCGACTAAGATCTGAAGATATAGTGTGTAGTAATCGGTTTCGTTTTTCAGCTCCTGTAGAAATGCAGGAGCTGTTTTTCAAGTTATTTTGAAAAACAATGAAAGAATTAAGAAATGAAAAAATTAATAATTAATTAATTTTTTAAACAAAAAACAATTAAACCTACCTACGGTAGGCAGGCAATACAACAATTTAGCAATACAACAATTAATAAATAGTTTTCCCAAAAACCTATTTAGAATTTAGAAAACACTCTTACAAACGGCTTTAGCGAAGAATTATACTTAAAATGTAAATTTTATGATTAGACATACTTCGCTAAGATGGAATCTCATTTGGATTTTCATCTTATTTATTATACCATCATTCACAACAGCTCAAGGTATTTGTAACCCTGATGCAGTGCCACCGGTTCTCGTGAATTGTCCTGGAGATGTTACGGAAAGTATTCCTAATGGACAATGCGTAGCTCAAGTAAATTGGGATCCACCATTTGTGGAAGACGATGATTGTGATTCTGTCAATGCAATTACAAGTGTTGATTTTTTTACATTTCATTCAGGACGAGGTGATGGAACTAACGGCCAGTTAATTTTTCATGGTACGGATTCATTTACTATTGTAGGAACAACCAATGGTACATCTGGTGCGGGAAATAATCGCTTCTCTGTTTGTTTTTATTCAACTTGTACAGGAATGCTTTCCTTCAAATGGAGAGCCAGGATGAATAATGGAGATGGATTTATTAGTGACCGCGCACGATTGACAATTATAAAAAATAGAATACCAGATACCATATCCGCAAATGTAAATTATGATCTAACTCCTGATGATGATTCATATGCAGAAGGAGATGTAGGGGCTGCGCTTATCTTACCCGGCGACCGTGTTTGTATTGATGTGCAATCTGATAATACTGATGGAGTCGATAGTATTACAATCAGAGAATTGTTATTTGTGCCGATGCCAATCGATGTCATGCAAACTAAAGGACCGGAACCTGGTGCTTTATTGCCAGAGGGCACATATCCTGTCGAATATACTGCAACAGATTGTGGAGGTAATACTGCATATTGTAATTTTACGGTTACTGTGTTGCCACCAGATCCAATTGATCTTATCGATTGTACATCAGACCTCACAATTCAATTGCCCAGTCCAACAATATGTGACACACTTTTAAATTGGGCAATTCCAGCAGCACAGATTTGTGGACCAATAAATGGATTTCAGGAAGAAATGAATCCTTTTATACAAGGTGTACAATTGTCTGAAGCTGCAGAAATGGGCATGGGAGATGGTATAATAGGAACCGATGGAATCGTTTTTTTAAATCCGGCAAAAGATTCTTTGATAATCATAGGAATCAACAACGGAACGCGTGGAACTGCCAGAAATGATACGTCTATCATTCAGGTTTGTATAATGCCGAGATGTCCGGGAACAATTAGTTTTGATTGGACAGCATTTGTAGAGCGTTTTCAAAATTTTGATAGAGATGAAGCTGGAATGATATTTAATGGAAAAGATAGCATTTTGTCTGTTCCAGGATATTCTGACAATGCCGGTGGTTCGGTTACATTTGAAACAGATGGAATAAATCCTTTGTGCTTCTATGTCAGGTCTACCAACGTTTTAAGTGAGGACACCTTGACAATTCGGAATTTCATTTATACACCAGCTCCAACTCAGGTTA
>JAYVIT010000297.1:0-3235 GCA_043769965.1 Saprospiraceae bacterium | reverse complement strand
TTTGAGTATATCTTTGCCAATCAACTTTTGTCTTTCCGTTAATCTCGATTCAATGTCTTGCAGCCACTCATTCAATTCGACAATATCCATGTTCGCCAGTTCTGCAATATTTTTTTCATCAATTTTAAAACTCAGGCTTTCTTTTTTCAAACGGGTTCCTTTACAAGCATGACAATCTGTGATGATCATAAAATCTTCTGCGAATTGTCTTACTTTTTCTGAAGTCGTTTCGCGATACCAGCGTTTGAGCATATTAAAAATTCCTTCACTTGCCATATGATAATTGCCTTCAAACCAAGCATTTGCAACAGGAGCGGGATATGAATCATCTCCACCATATAAGATAGTCTCTAAAGCTTTTTTCGGAATTTTTTTAATTGGAGTAGAATAATTAAAGCTGTAGCGATCGGCGATTTGTTTTAGCTGTTTGAATAAATAATTATCACGCACCTCACCGAGAGGAACAATTCCAACTTCATTGATGGATTTACTATCATCCGGAATGACTTGTTTCATATCTACATCATGCACGGATCCCAATCCTTTACATTCCGGACAAGCACCATAAGGTGAATTGAAAGAAAACGAATTGGGTGAAGGTTCATCATAGGAAAGACCTGATTCTGCATCCATCAGTTTTTTGCTCAATGGAATCAGTTTATTTTCTTCAGTAAGTAAAATGAATAAAACATCCTGACCAATTTTCAATGCGGTTTGAACACTGTAGGTAAGTCGTTCCATTTTATCCGGTAATACCTGAATGCGATCAATCAGTACTTCGATGTCGTGAATTTTAAAGCGGTCAATTTGAAGGCCCGGCTTTAATTCCGTGATTTCACCATCAATCCGCACTTTATTAAATCCTTGTTTTCTGACCTGGTCGAACAATTCGCGATAATGACCTTTTCGAGAGCGCACGACCGGTGCAAGGATATTAATATTTTTTCCATTGTATTGTTTTAAGATGAGATCGAGCATTTGTTCTTCAGAATATCTCACCATTTTTTTTCCACTCACATGTGAATAAGCATCGCCGCCTCTAGCATATAAGAGCCTGAGCAGATCGTAAATTTCAGTAATCGTACCAACCGTGGATCTTGGATTCCAACCGGTTGTTTTTTGTTCGATGGAAATAACAGGACTTAGGCCATCGATTTTTTCTACTTCGGGTCGTTCGATATTGCCAATAAATTGGCGGGCATAGTGGGAGAATGTCTCCATGTATCTGCGTTGTCCCTCTGCATAAATCGTATCAAATGCCAAAGATGATTTACCACTTCCTGATATTCCGGTAATTACAGTAAGTTGATTTCTTGGAATTCTAAGTGAGACATGTTTTAAGTTATGTTCGGCAGCTCCAACAATGTCAATGTAATCGAGATCACGGTAAACTTCAGTTGTTTTCATAAGAACTGGCAAAGATAACAGTTCGGAGCAATGAGATCAGAGATTGGTGATGAAAATTTCAAAAATAGATATAGGGGTATTAAATTTTTTATCGAAAAGATATTTTGAACTAATAGTACAAGAGAGCGCATTTCAAAAAAAATGAATCTTGTAAGGACCTGTTGAAAAAGCAGAGATTTTTAAAGATAAAAATTGATATAGAAACGCTAAGTTCCTAGAAACTGGTTTCTACCTAGAATAGAGCATAAGAAAATGAAACAGCAAAACTTGCTCTCAATTTATCTGTATTTAGAATTACATAGTCTTGGTCCGTATAGTTTAATGAAAAATTACTTTGCATTCTGAATTGAGGACTAATGTAATAATAGTAAATAAAATTTAATCCAGCGAACCAATTATTGAATTGATTAGCTTGTGAAAAACCGTCTAAAGGAAATTGCGATAATGTATTATAGCTGAAAGAGTCGGAATAATAGAAATTGTCATTTACAGGAGTATAGTTAGTAATCAAATTTGAGAATTTATTCCCATATCTTGCGAATAAACTTAAGGTTAGGTTACTCCGGGTATTAGGATAGTATTGCACTGAAGCACTTCCTTGGATATTTAATAGGTCCTTATCCGAACCAAGTTGACCAAAAGGCTCATCTATAAGTGAATTGAATCCATATTCTGCATTAAATCCTACATTCAATTGCCAATGAAGATTGATAGGTTTGAGATATTGGTACTCAGCAAAGATTGCAGGTACTATGGCCCGGTAGTTATTATCATAGCCAGGTTGTAATGTATCGGATGAAGTAAACTTAGATTGATGATAATAAAGTTCTCCAATGATACCTACTTCTAATGTGCTTCCTCTGAAACGATTCGATCCAGTAGAATAATAATACATATCGTAAAGCATAGAGAAATAGGATATGTTTTGTGATGTAATAATATCCTGACTACGTAAAAGTGAATCCACTCTACTCATATTATCAATGGATTTATACCGGAAATCAAAAAAGCGTGTATAAATATTTTGATCAATGAGATGAGCCAATTGTTCAATTTCTTGCACATTAGCAATTCTCCTTAAAGAATTATTTTTTTGTAGTTCTGAATATATCCACATGCTTTTATGTACCGAGTATACCGGATATTTTCTTCCAGTACCAATTGACATTGGTAATGCTATCCTGAGACTGTGGCCTGTACTTTTTTCAGTTTTATCAGAGTTGGCAAAACCATCTAAAAAACTATGTCCAAAACCATAATTAATTCTATAACCTAATCCATAGAAAAATTCATTTCTTAAATATCTTCTGGATCTTTTGGAAGCATTTAACGAAATAGAAGTGCTTGAACTTAATGGGTCACCAGTATTGTAATCTGATCTGAATTTTGATTGTCTTATATTAAGACTTGATGCAAAATCGGATTGCAACTTTTCGCGATTGATAAATTGAGAATAGTTTGCCCCTCCATTGAATTGATACAAAAAATCAGAATTATTATTACCTCCACTTAGCACACCATTAAAACTAAGTTGCCTTAATTTAAGATCCTGATTTTTATATGTATGAAAAAGCGCATCGGAAAACTGAGAAAATCCATTTACTGTTATTGCTAAGGTGATTTGAAGAATTATTAAGTACCTCATTGGAATAGCTTGATTTATTCGAATCAAAAGTAGATAAAAAACTCTTGAGATAAGTTAAAATGATTAAGCATCTGATTATAATTATTGTAACTATTCAGTAGTTAAATTAGCGATATTTATTAATTCTCCGAAAACTTCTTTACCGGATTTAATCGTAGTATCCACAATGGATCTAAGAATAGC
>JAYVIT010000296.1:0-15250 GCA_043769965.1 Saprospiraceae bacterium | reverse complement strand
TATAATCCACCGGAACATTTTCTGCCATGAGTACTCCATCTTTCTGCGTAATCCGTTTACCTGCCGGGATCAACACAAGTATTCGTGCTGCATCAGCTGGTATTGAAAATTGAATAATTCCTTTAACACCACGTCGCAAAAACATTCTTGCAACACAGTCATATAAATCAGTCTTTTTAGATCCAATATTGATTTCAACTATTTTTTCCTCATTGTAAGGATTGAAGAAAAGATAGCTAGGGTAGGATGACTGTTTTTGAAACATATCTGTTGCACGACAATCTATTTGCAAAATTTCGGGCACATTTGTTTTTTGAATTGTTCCACCGAAAAATCCTACATGCCCACTGCCATAAACTGAAAACATCGTTTGTTGAGGCATGCCTTCATGCCATAAGGGCCCATCACCTTGTGCGAAAGGCGAGATGCCTTTGAACTGAGGATAAATAGAAGATTTAATAACACCTTCATATGCAATTACATTTTTGGTAATGGCTTTAAATTGTGGTATTGCTTGCAGTGAATCGGGAATATCGTAGGGATAGCAAAAGCGTGCAGAATTGGAAGCATTGAGCGCCCATTTGCCAACTGCGCGAGCGTAACGTGAATCATAACGCACCATTGCAGATAGTGGCATCATTAAGTCAAAAGTGTTCATCAAAAAACCGTAACCGCCATTGTGTACTGTACTTCCAGCCAAACCACTTACATCGTAGCCATTCCAATTGTCAGCAAGGACTCCCCAACCTTCTCGACCGACTGCAGTGCCGTCAAAGGTCCAATCAAGAAACCGTTGTATATCATAATTTGTCCCTGCTTCTACATTCATTCGTGCCCCGATATATGCTGCAATCGGCATCATAGCTTCATAAAAACGATTCACTTTTTGGTTGTATAAAACATTCATAGCATTTTTAGCAGCATGTAAATATTTTTCGTCACCAAATTTAATCCAGGCTGAATACAATATAAAAGCATATCCACCTGCAACATCTTCCTGTGCAGGGATATGGTTTTTACCGGGTTTCATATTTTTGAAATCAAAAAACGAATAACTGTAATTCATACCCATCACTGAATCCGATCGGTAAAACTGATCTGCAATTTTTCGTAGGATGTCATTGAATCCTTTTTCTTTCGGATAGAAATTTGCGACGCTATAAAACAAAAGGTTGTTGTGAATTTCATACCAAAAATCATTTCCATATCCACCACCGATGTGCGCTACTTTGTTTGTAAAATTCATAATGACATTCCATCCATTGTCGCGATTGAAATAATTTTTCAACATACTCACATAATTGTATCCATCCTGTTTGCTTTTATCAATGCCAACAAGTGTTGCACCAAGCACTGCGCCAAGTGCTCCAAGTGCTTCATGGTTTTCTCCATTGTTCACTGCTGCTCCCATGCGGATATCTCCCAAAGCGGTGTAAATCCCAAAAGTTGTTTCCGGAAAATTGCGATTGGATTTATCAAGCCAAATCAGTGGCAGGAATTCTCCTTTTTGAGAAAAATCAAAAACATAGTTATCAAAATCCACCGTTGTCTTTTTCCAATCTTTGAATACATATGGTTTGGGATGATTTGGCATTTTCTCAACCCTCGGAATATTCCGTTGAATTACTGGAATTGCGGATGGTGTAAAAATGGTTTGACGAGAGCAACCGCATATAAGTGGAATGAAGAGTAGTAATTTCAAATTTTTCATGAATCACATTTTATTTTACTTCAGGTTCTCAATGAGTCTAATATTGTTTTTCTGGATTGATTTAATAGCACACAGATCACACTGATGAGACTGGTTTTCACAGATTTGAATTTTGTTTGATAATAATATTGCTTTTATTTCGTGTCTTGTTTTTCCAAATCTTTAACAATGCTTTTCATTGCAAAGAATCCCATAAAATGTACTGAAGCAATTACCAATAGTGCATATCGCAATGCTGCATATTCACTAACGTACCTTGCTAGAACAATAAATAAACCACAGCCGAATAATCGACCGAGGTACAAACCCAACTCATGATTAAAAATATAAGCGAATTCATTCCGTTTTTCTTTTGCTGCAATTACATCGATCACCTTTAATTGTATTGGAAAATAAGCAATGTCAAGTAATGGGCGTGCAAAGAGCAAACAGAGCATGAATAATATTACACCTAAAGCAGAATATAAACCTGCATTAAAAAATGCCCCGACAACGAATAGCGAACATCCGATTCCATAAATCATTAATCGGTGTTTTGGTCCGGTGGTCCTACCCAACACGTACAATAGTATCGCTGACAAAAATGCAGCAATTCCTTGTATCAATCCGAGAGCACCTTCTTTTCCAACTAAACTCATTACCAACATAGTTGGTGCAGTCACAATGTAACCTTGTGCAACGCCTTTAAGTGCGGATAGTCCCAGCATTTTATTCCATAGCCTATCAAAGTTGATAAAGAGGAATGGTGCTTTTTTGGGGTTTTGAAATTGGCCACGATGTACCAATACAGAAGCAATAATCGAAAGTGCAATAACGCCAACAGTTAGGCAGTAATAAGCAACATTCACATTGCCACTAAACCAGGCATTTTTTTCTGTTGATGCAATGAATGCACCTGCAGCCAATGGCACAACTATGCCCGTCATTGTATAGAAAAAAGTTTCAAGGCCATAGTAATAATTCCGGTTACCATCATGTGTAGTATTCAGTGCTAGAAAATCGCGGTTGGCCCAAAAGAAACCATAGGATAATCCCATAATTAATCCTGCAAAAAATACGCCCAAAGTATTGAGCTGATCAAGCGACATCATCGCATACATAGAGACACCACTCAATAACATTCCAAGTGAATATAGCCAGGCTATCTTGACATGGTTTAATAAATAACCATTGATCATGAAGGTTAAGGGGATCCCTGTATAAACGGCTAATTGGAAAATTACCACGAGACTTATGTCAGACGAATTGCGCATGATATAAGCTCCGACAAATAATTCGACTATCGGCATCACCAAAGCATAGATAAGGTTGGTGAGTAAGAGTACTCTCATCCCAAGTGGATGCGCATTGAAAAAATGTATTTCTGTTTTTAGTTTTTGCAACATGTTGTAAGTCTAAGTTAATAAGTCAGTTAAAAGTTCGTCGATTGATAATGTAGCTCCACAAATCACCTCATCGGATGCACCATAGTACATTGTAATTTCATCGCCATTCACAATGTGACCATTTGTAAAAACAACATTTCCAAAAAATCCTTTTAATTCGTAATCAGCACTTGGTTCCAGTATTGGATCATTTGAACGTGCCAGCAATTTTGTAGGATCTTTTAAATCAAGTAACATTCCGCCTAATCCATAACGATGTTGTGCATTTGCTCCATGATAGATTTCCAGCCAACCTTTTTTTGTTTTGATTGGAGCGGCACCTGCACCAATGCGTGCACTGTCCCACCAATTTTCACGTGTATGCATTATACATTTATGCTCGCCCCAATGCAGGAGATCGATGGAGGATGCACTCCAAATAAAATTTCCACCAAGTGCAATTCCAGAAGGTCGATGTAAGCAGTAATATTTATCATTTATTTTTTCTTCAAACAATGCGCAATCTTTGTTGTGTGGTGGAAGAATCATTCCTGCCCGATTAAAATGTTTCCAATCTTTCGTAATCATCAAACCAACACCTACGCCATTTTCAGAAACCTGTGTATAAGTCAGGTAATAATTGTCTTCAATAAAACTTACCCGGCAATCTTCAATACCAAATGTTTCTAATACGCCATTTCCAAAAATTATACTTGGAATTTTTTTTGGTTCATGAAATTGCAAACCATCATCACTGCAAACCAATCGAAGATGTGAAATTGTAGATAGATACGTTTTGCCTTTATAACCCACCATCCGTGCATCTGAGAGATTGACATCTGGATCATTTTTTTCAAATTCCATGATTTCCACACCGCCATCTTCGCGAAGTATTGGAAAAGAGATCATGCCTTCTTTTTGTAAAGGGCGTTCCGCAACTCGCAATAACAACCAGGTTTTTCCTTCAAACTTAAATACTCCTGGATTCAAAACACATTCCACAATCAATCCTTGTTGACTGGGTTTTATGTCTTTTGTAGTTAGAATTGGGTTGTTCGGAAATCGCTTCACCATAAATGAACAAATGAATAGCGAAAAATGAAAAATGAAAAATGAGATGAGAACTATAATTCGTAAACAATAATAAATATGCTTACTGAAATACATGTATCACTCATTACTCCCGATGGCTATCGGGATCATTCTTCATTTTTCACTTTCCACTTAATTTATTACTGCTTTTGAAAATTTACTGCTCCAAGATTCTTTCCACCCAATATAAAATTGAGTGAGTAATTACCCTGTAGATAGCTTTGCACATTTAAAGTGAACTGTCCTTTTGGAACTTCATTTTTTGCAAAAGTTATATCGTCAACTTGTCTGCCTAATGCATCAAATACGCGAACCAATAGCGATTGATTGCTGCTAAATACGTGTTTGATAATTAATTCATTCGATGCAGGATTTGGAGAAACATCCAATACAAGATTTTTCAAATAATGGCCATCCAAATCACCAGTAGCGGTGGTGCCGGTATTGAAGAGTGATTCTATTTCTCCTACAACTAATGCTTTATTGTAAATTTTGACATTGTCGAGTGCACCAATGAAATATTGTCCTCCTTCAATTGGATTGCTTCCAAAGCAAAGTGGGCGTGCAGTTGTATTTAGTTTACCCAATGTAGGTTTGATTTTAGCTTGTTGTCCATTGACATATACTATATCACTTGTACCATCATGTACCATAGTAACATACCACCAGAATGTTTTCACCATTTCATTGCCATCACCACTATCCATATCGGAGATAAAATTGGGGAACTGAGGATTATTACTATTAGTAGTCCATACGATTTTCAAATGTTGTGGTAACGAAATTTTAAATCGTTGGTCCCAATGTCCAAAATCAATGACATAAGCTTCAGCGTCTGCCAAATTGGTTCCATCAACTCGTATCCAGAATGAAACTGTTGCATAATCTGAAATCAATTGCACTGCATTTGGAACAAGTACAGAGTCTCCTACACCATCAAATTTGATGTTTTGACCACCGCCATTTGGATGACTGGGAACTTCAAATACTGGATTTCCTCCAATCACACCATCATTATGATATGGTGTGGCATCTTTTGCATCACCATCAAACGGATAATGGGCAATCATACCTGGTTCACCAGTATCTATCGATTGTGTAGTACTCAATGTAATTTCTGCATTTGCTGATTTGTTACCTGCAAGGTCAAAAGAATAAACTTCAAAAGTATAAAGCGTCAAAGGATCTAATCCACCAATGAAACTTGATAGTGTAGATGCAGGTACAGAATCATGGAAAATACCATCGACCAAAATCACGTAACCTGCAACTTGAACATTGTCTGTTGATGCATCCCATGTTATTAAAACCGAGTTGGATGCTGCAGATCCTGCAAGATTGCCTGGCACACTCGGTGGTGTGGTATCAGGAGTTTGGTCCGCACCAGAAGTCACTTTAAGTGTGGTTCTTAGAGATTCATTGCCAGCAGCATCGACTGCAGAAACTCCAAAAACGAAAGCAGTTAAAGGAGTAAGATTAGAAATAGCATCTTTTGTATCAGATGTTGTCGCAATGAGAGTGCCATCTTGATATACATTATATGCCACTACACCTATATTATCTGTTGATGGGAGCCAGGACAACAGTACATTGGTAAAATCCACATCTGCTGTAAGATTCAGCGGTGCTGAGGGCGCTTCTGTATCGGTATTTGGAGTGGCTTGATTTTGATCAGCATATAGTGCTGCGATTTCTGCATCTGTTAGTGCAACATTATAAACTTGCACCTCGTCAAGTGAGCCATTGAAAAAATAATTCTTGTCAATCGGATCGAAACCAATTCCAAGAGGCTTTGTAGTCACGTCAAGTGAACCTGTCGAACTTTTTTCGTTTACTCTCACACCGTTATAATAGATGATATCTTTTGTTCCATCGTGTACCATAACAACATGAGTCCAGGAGCCAATCGTCAAAGGTGTACCAGAGTCTAAGTCACTACAACATGTTCCATTTGAATGAGTAGTAAAAACAGGCTTTCCATGTGAGGGCATAGAGATTTTCCAACGCTCCTGCCAACCACCATTTGATAAAATATACACTTCACCAGTGGCTGGAAAAGCTATTGGATTTACCCAAAAACTGATCGTAGTAAATGCAGAATTCAGTTGAGGAGAATTAGCAGCTACCAATGATTGATCAATTCCATTGAATGAATATGACTGATTGGATTTACCGAATCGATCTTTTGAAAGTTGTGCACCTAGCACTATAGCGTTATTGTGATAATCAGTTGCATCATCTGCATTTCCGTTTGATTTGTAATCAGCTACCAGATTGCCTGGAACTACAGGAGTTTGATTTTGATCAGCAAATAAAATTGCAATTTCAGCGGATGATAATGCGCGGTTATAAATCTGGACATCGTCCAGAGAGCCATCGAAAGCGCCACTGCGATCAATTGGGTCCCAACCAATGCCGAGGGGATATTTAGTTTTGTCGAGAGCGCCTGTAACGTTTTTTGCATTCACTTCTGCTCCATTAAAATAGATGATGTCTTTCAAGCCATCATGAGTCATGACTACATGGGTCCATGTACCTACAGTCAGTGGTGTGCCTGAATCCAGATCGCTGCAACATGCACCTCCAGAATGTGTCGTGAAAACTGGTTTGCCATGAGAAGGCATTGATATTTTCCAACGCTCTTGCCAACCTCCATTCGATAACAAGTATACTTCGCCTGAGCCGGGAAGGGAATTTGGTTTTGCCCAAAAACTAATTGTTATAAAATCAGATTGCAAAGCTATTGAATTGTCGGCCTTGGCATAACCGCCAAGTGCATTGGATGCCCATCCATGGCGATTTGAGACAGCACTTGCATTGACATTTAGGTCAGCATGATTATGGAATTGAGTGGCATCCGTTCCTTCACCATTTAGACTATATGATGCAACAAGGTCATTCGGAGTCCCTGGAAATGCAGATTGCACGGTGTAATTAAAGTTGATTTCCGGCAATGTGAGGGCAAAATTATAAATTTCAATATTGTCAAGCTCGCCATCAAACCAATTGCCACCATCAATTGGATTGAAACCTATACCAAGTGGCTTTGTGGTATTATTTAGTGTACCGACTACATCTTTTTCAGCAACCAATGCGCCGTTTATATAAATTTTATCTTTCGTACCATCGTGTACCATGACAACATTCTTCCAAACTCCAACTGGTAATTCATTGCCATTACCAGAATCCATGTCCGAAATGCCACCAGAATGGTTGGTCGTCCAAACTGGTTTTCCATGAGGTGGTAATGAAATTTTCCACCGTTCCTGCCATCCACCGAATGACAAAAGAAAGGATTCGCCATTGCCAGGTAAGGAGTTCACTTTGACCCAAAAACTTACTGTTGTGGTTGGTGAATTGAGTTGTGCTCCATTAGAAGCGTTCACTTCGGAAGATGTTCCATTTAGTAAAAGAGCACTATTTCCAAATCCAAAACGATCGGTCGTTAAATCACCGGTCAATATGTTGGCATGATTGCCAAAAGTTGTACCATCAGTTCCATTACCGTTAAATTTATATTCTGCAACAAGACCCTGAGATATTGTTGGTGGAGTATTTTGGGTGTTGTAAAGCGCTGTGATTTGTGCTGGATTTAAAGCAGCATCAAAAATCATCACTTCGTCCAAAGCACCATTAAAATAATTGGCTACATCAATCGGATCGAAACCGATACCGAGTGGATGAATTGTTGGGTCTAACGCACCTGTCACCGCTTTCTCATTGACCTGATTTCCGTTAAAATAGATGATGTCTTTAGTGCCATCATGTGTCATCACCACATGTGACCAGGTACCTACTGCCAGCGGTGTGCCGGAGTCCATATCGCTACAACAATTGCCACCGGAATGAGTAGTGAATACCGTTTTTCCATGGGAAGGCAGTGAGATTTTCCAACGCTCTTGCCAGCCTCCAAATGAAAGTATGTATCCTTCGCCTTGTGCAGGGAAAGCAGTAGGGTTTATCCAAAAACTAATAGTTGCTGATGCCGAATTGAGCTGTGCAGCATTGTTTGCGCGTATAGCACTTTGCGAACCATCGAATACAAACGCACTGTTTGGCCAGCCGAACCGGTCTTGAGTGAGTGTTGATCCATTGATTGAGGCGTGGTTTGCAAAAGTGGATTGGTCCTTTGCATTGCCTGAAAAGGAATAGGACGCAACAAGTGTTTGCCCAATTGAACTTGCTGCGGTCAGCAGACAACAAATAAGCAGAAATAGCGGATTCATCCGTTTCATATTTTCATAAATTTAAATTGTAAAAAAAAATAATTGTTATTGCCCGAATATTAGAAGAGATTGATGTGGGCAGAGAATTTGTAAATAATATGTAAATATTGCAATTTTTTTTGTCAATTCATAGTGGTGTTTTTAATTTATCAATACATGTATTTTATATCTTATGCGTAGTAGTTTTTGCGTGATTCTCTATTTAGAAGGTGAATAGTTATTTTTTTTTCATAAGGAATTTGTATTGTTATGGAAATATAACTCATCGCAATTTGTAATGAGTTTATACAATTGTAGAGTTGGTAATTATTTACCTTTTGTTGTCGTAGAACAAATGCATATAATGGAATTCTAAAACCTTGATGCATTTGAAAAGTAAAAAAGGAAAGCAAATGGTCATGCAATAATTCATTCATGTTTAACTTAAAACAAGTAACTTGAATATTGTGAAATGTAGTTTCGTCAAAGAAATTGGTAACAAGTTATTGGCAATTGAGTGTTACAGTATTTAAAATCAGTATCAGTTAGAATTGAATAATTATTTCATAAAGTAATTGACCACATTCGTAAATTATTTTTTGTTTTTTACATTTTTATTCAGAATTAATGTGCAATCGTCCTTCCGAAATTGCTCATTTTACTATATATTTGGAATGCTCTTAATTTTATTTATTACATTAAACCAAAATAAATCATGGAAACACAAACATGGGTTGAAGTACAAGTTCAAAAAGGTGAAAAGGGTTGTGAGGAATCTGTTTTCTGTCCTGGAGGAATAGTTTATATGACAAAAATGGCTTGTGGCTGTTGCTTTTGTGAAAAAGGAAGTTGCTTTTGTGAATGGCATGAAGGTGCTGGAGGATGTTGGTCTTGAAAAGTAAAGAAGAGTAACGGAAAAGCAGAAAAGCAGAAAAGAGTGAGGTTATGACAAGGTGAATGTATTAAAAATTAAAGCATGAAAAAGGGACAGACAAGTCTGTTTTTCAGGGTAATTGTAATTCTATAAATTCAGGCCACTCCATTTTTTCATTAAATATTGATATCCTAAATTGTTTTAGAAACATCCACTAATAATCGTTCACAAACGACCTGACTGAATTGTTCCAGTTTATGATTTTCATAGCTTACTATCATACTTTTGTCAAATTCTTCAACGGAAAGGATTTTAAGTTTTAATCCTAATGATAATTCTTTACTGTTGAGGAATTTTAAAAAGTCTGAAGAAGAGTTAGTCAAAGCAGCTAATTTTACAACCTGACCAACTTTACAATCGCTGAATTTTTCATAAGACTTCCATGAAATTTTTCCGTTTTTATCGGGAATTGGAGATCCGTGTGGATCAATAGTTGGGAAGGCTAACAATTCATCCATTCGTTCAAAGAAAATTTGAGAATTGATATGCTCAATTTGTTCGGCAATATCATGCACCTGCTCCCAACCAAATCTCATGAACTCTACTAAAAACATTTCAGTAAGTCTGTGCTTCCTGATAATCAAAGCAGCTTCTTTTTTGCCTTTGGCTGTTAATACCAGGGGTTTGTATTTTTCATAATTCAACAATCCTTTTTCATGAAGTTTGTTGACCATGCTATTGGCTGTTGGTATACTTATTTCTAAAGATTTACTGAGATCTGATAAACTGATTTCTCCTTTTGCATTGGCAAGTAAAAAGAGGGATTTCAAGTAATTTTCTTCTGTCTGTGAAGCCATTTTATGGAAAATCAACACAAATATATTAAAATCTCTTAAAAATAATTGTTAGATTAGTCTAACATATTATCTTTGCAGTTCTAAATAAGAAGGAGGCTATAGGCTATAGGCTTTAGGTAGGAACTAATGTGAGGATGATATTTAGTTTGCAATGATTTTATTTTAATACAAGATTTTATAAACAATTTTAATGGTAACAAATTATTTTAGCCTACAGCCTACAGCCTACAGAAGATTAGCTTCATTAGACTCAGACCTATAATTTAAAAGCAAACATGAAAGAATTTCGAAAACGATATGGAAAATAATACATCCAAATCACTTAGCGAAGTACATGGTACGATAAGTACAGACAAAAAGACGAACTGGAAAAGGATGTTTGCTTTTTTAGGTCCTGCTTATCTGGTGAGTGTTGGATATATGGATCCGGGAAATTGGGCAACCGACATTGCAGGAGGTTCTCAGTTTGGATATAAACTCATTTGGGTGCTATTAATGTCAAACCTGATAGCAATACTCTTGCAATCTTTAAGTGCACGCCTTGGAATTGTAAGGGGCCTTGATCTTGCACAAGCATCAAAAGCGTCTTATCCTAAATTGATCAATATTCCTTTGTGGATCTTAGCTGAAATTGCAATTATCGCCTGCGACCTTGCTGAAATAGTCGGTATGGCAATTGGTTTAAATTTACTATTTGGCTTACCACTTATTTGGGGTGTCTGCATTACTGTCTTTGATACTATCCTTTTACTTTATCTGATGAATAAAGGAATGCGGTTTATGGAAATGTTTATCATTTCTCTGGTTTTCATTATCGGTTTATGTTTCATCGCAGAAATGTTTATAGTGAGTCCGGTGTATTCTGATGTGGTAAAAGGATTTATGCCTTCCAGCCTTGATGGTTCTGCTTTATATATTGCTATCGGCATAATTGGAGCTACAGTGATGCCACACAATTTATATCTACATTCATCACTTGTGCAAACTCGAAAAATTGATCGCAGCGATAAGGGTATTCAAAGGGCATTAAAATTCAATTTGTTTGATACAACGATTGCATTAAACTTGGCTTTCCTGGCCAATTCGGCAATACTGATTTTAGCCGCAGCAGCATTTTATAACAATGGTTATTACAAAGTTGCAGAAATTCAAGATGCATCATTAATATTAGAAAAATTATTTGGTAATGCAGCTCCTACCTTGTTTGCCATAGCATTGATTGCCGCAGGACAAAGTTCGACAATAACAGGCACGTTGACTGGTCAGATTATTATGGAAGGGTATTTGAATTTAAGAATTCAACCCTGGCTAAGAAGAATTATTACAAGATTGCTAGCCATTGTTCCAGCTTTATTCACCATTATTTATTTTGGCGATTCTGCATTAGGCAGTTTACTTGTTTTGAGTCAGGTTGTGCTAAGTTTGCAATTGGGATTTGCTGTCATTCCTTTGATTCATTTTACATCAGATAAAAAAACGATGAAAAACTTTGCGATAAAACCCTGGGTGAAAATTCTCGCATGGTTGAGTGCTTCGATCATTATTTATCTAAATGTGCAATTGGTTATCGAAGAACTAACCGGTTGGATCGAATCTGCCGGAGAAAATAAATTTTCAATTTACTTTTTTGTAATTCCAATTATCACAGCATGCGCTTTACTTCTAATTTATGTTATAATAAGACCATTCATTTCGAAAGTGGTCAAGGAACAACGACAATTGCCTCATGGAAAAGCATTGGACATCAAAGTGGATATGCTTGTAAATTATCAGCATATTGGAATAGCAATTGATTTTTCCGGCAATGATCAGAAAATTATCAGCAATGCATTATTTCAGGGAGGCAAAAAAGCACAGTATACTTTTATCCATGTTGTTGAAACGGCAGGTGCCAGATACTATGGTAATTACACAATGGATAAAGAGTCACAACTAGACGAAGAGTATCTCAAAAAATATGTATCGGACCTGGTTGATTTAGGTTATAACTCAAACTACAAAATCGGATTCGGTGATCCGGTGAATGCTATCGCAAAAATTGTCGCTGAAAGTAAAATTGATTTTCTGGTAATGGGATCACATGGTCATAAAGGATTTAAAGATCTGTTGTTTGGAACTACTATTGATGCTGTTAGGCATAGAATAAAGATTCCGGTGTTGATTGTTAGTTAGTGAATAGTGTTTAGTTGGGAAATGATTCCCAATTTCCACATAATTTCTAAAAACAGAATGTAAGAATTTAAATGTACGCTTAACGACGGTGCTTTAATCATTCCATTCTGCATATGAATCTTTTGTTTCGAACAATTTTAACCGGACCAGCTTAATCTCATCCGGAAGTTTATCCTTTAATAATTGGGAAATATATATCAACAGGTTTTCCGCTGATGGTTCAACGTCCATTTCAATAAGATTTTCCTGGGATAAAAATGAAGGATTCACTTTTAAGAATTCGCGGGACAAGACCAGCTTGTGTTCAAATTTTTCGATCACAGTTTCATGCATCAATTTTTTAAGATTTTTAAAATCAATAAAAAAACCAGGAGCAGGAATGTAGTTTTTATAATCAACAACTGAAGTAACGGTTACATGCAATTCATAGGAATGTCCATGTATATTTTTGCAATCACCATCATAACCAAATATAGCATGTGCCATCTCGAATCGCAAAATTTTAGTAAGTTGTAACATGTTAATTCAATTAGGTTTTAAATGAAATATTTTTAAATATAAATCGGAAATATACAATTACTCTCTGTCTACAGCCGGAACTTGTCCCGCAGAATTGCGCATAGTCGTCAACCTAAGCGACACATATTCCCATAGCAAGATCCGTCTGAACCCTCTGCCTGCGGCCGTCCCCCTTGAAATGGGGAAAAATATTTTCAATATCTTTTACTATTTTCATTTTACTAATTATAAACTTAAGTTATTCAGATGATCCAGAATAAAAACCCCTTTCAAGGCCTGCCCGTCCTGGCAGGCTGGGGTTTGGGGTTCGACGTGAATATGCTAATGTCGATGATTTCTTCCTTAGGTTGACGCCTATGCGCAGAATTGCAGGAGCCTAAAGCCTTTCAATTGGATGAACTTAATCGTTACAATTTTTCAAACTTTGCCTGAAAGAACCTCAAATACTTCGGTTCATAAATCATTTTAAGTCCTTTGATTTTTTTGCGACGTTCAAATACTCTTGCTGTTGATTCTGCAATTACATCCATATGTGCCTGCGTATACACCCGGCGGGGAATTGTAAATCTTACTAATTCTAGTTTGGGATAATAATTTTCTCCATTTTCCTTTCGTCCGGCAGACACAATTCCTCTTTCCATAGTTCGGACACCTGAATCCAGATAAACTTCAGCGGCCAGAGTTTGGGCCGGAAATTGATCTTGTGTAATATGCGGTAAGATTTTTTTTGCATTAACAAAAATACCATGTCCACCGATAGGTGTTACAATCGGAATACCGTATTGCATCATTTTTTCACCCAGATAAATCACCTGTCCAACTCTCGCCTTTATGTGATCATCGCTTACACTTTCACCAATACCAATTGCCATTGCCTCCATATCACGTCCTGCTAATCCGCCATAAGTATGCAAGCCTTCATATACTACAACCATGTTTCTCGCTTCCTCAAAAATATCCCAGTCATTTAGAGCTAAGAAACCACCAATGTTTACCAGTGCGTCTTTTTTTGCGCTCATCGTTGCACCATCTGTCAATGAACAAATTTCCTTTACGATCTTTTTGATGGAAGTGTGTACATATCCTTTTTCTCTTTGTTGAATAAAGTATGCATTCTCTGCCACTCTGGTCATGTCATGAATGATCCGGATACCGTGTTTTTTTGTAAGTACTCTTAAATCTTTCAGGTTTCTTATGCTGATTGGCTGACCACCGGCCATGTTTACTGTGGTAGCAATACATACATAAGGAATTTTCTTAGCGCCATGTCTATGAATCAGTTTTTCCAGCTTATTCAAATCTACATTTCCTTTGAATGGAAAAGCATTTTCGGGATCGTGTGCTTCATCGATGATAATATCTTCAAATTTGCCTCCGGCAAGTTCCTGATGTAGTCGGGTGGTGGTGAAATACATGTTACCTGGAATGATATCTCCTTTCTTAATTAGAATTTTTGATAAAATATTTTCCGCACCACGACCCTGATGTGTTGGGATAAGATATTTGTAACCATAGGTTTCCTGAACCACACTTTCCAAATGATAAAAATTTCTGCTTCCTGCATAAGCTTCATCTCCCATCATAATGCCGGCCCATTGCTGGTCGCTCATTGCCGAAGTTCCACTGTCAGTAAGTAAATCAATATAAACATCTTCTGATTTCAAAAGAAACGTATTATAACCAGCTTCCTTCATTACTTTTTTCCTATGATCAGCTGTTGTCATTTTTAAAAGCTCAACCATTTTTATTTTGTATGGCTCAGCCCAACTGTGGTGAATATTCTTTTTCACGATATAAGTTTTATGAGGTGGGTAGTGGTTTTAATTTTGCTGTAAAATGCCGGAGCATAGGAGCTTCTTCAATTATTTCTAAACCTTTAATTTCATTTCGTTTTTTAAAAACATCTATGATCACCTCTGCAACATAATCGATATGGCTTTGTGTATAAACTCTTCTGGGAATTGCAAGTCTCACTAATTCTAATTGTGCAGGAATCAATTTACCGGAATTATCATATTTACCAAACATCAAAGAACCAATTTCAACACTCCGGATTCCTCCGTGCAAATACAATGCGCCTACTAATGCCTGACCAGGATATTGTTCAACAGGGATATGCGGTAGAAATGCTTTTGCATCAATGTACACCGCATGGCCACCGGCAGGCTGCATGACAGGCACTCCGACAGCAATTAATTTATTCAAGAAATATTCAATACTTCGGATCCGGTATTGCAAATAATGTTCATCCATAATTTCATTCAAACCTATAGCTATTGCTTCGAGGTCTCTTCCTGCAAGGCCTCCATAGGTTGGAAATCCTTCGGTGATAATTAAAAGATTTCGGCATTGTCGTGCTATGTGTTCGTCATGCATTGCAAGAAATCCACCAATATTGGCAAATGCATCTTTCTTTGCACTCATGGTACAACCATCGGCATATGAAAAAATTTCAT
>JAYVIT010000295.1:0-3674 GCA_043769965.1 Saprospiraceae bacterium | reverse complement strand
AACGTGGTTTTAATTTACGAGTATGTTATTGGAAAGGATGGGCACATTTCCAAGCAAAAGTATTATGGAGTGTGCTTGCATACAATTTCAGAGTAATGTATAAACTATTGAACGTTGCAATGCTTTTATCTGAATTCAGAAATTCGCGTTCAAATTCACTGCGCTGTATTTCCATCAGATCAAAATAAATATTGATAAAACTAATTGCAGTTTTGTCCTTTGGAAAATTGTAGTAACTACCTATGGGATCCAAAATAGTGGCAGTAATGAGTTGAACACTATCCTGTATAAAATACATATCCGCAAACAATTTGACATTTAGTTTAAATTCTTCTGAATAATACATCTGATTCTTTGCATTGTGCGTGGTGCTGTCTGAATCAAAATCAGCAAACCAGATTCTGTCGGCATTCCATTTGATGTAAGCATATAGCAATAATGATCTGATGAAAAACCGGTTCGCTTTGAATAAGGACTCACTGGTTATATCAGCTTCTACATTAAAATAATTATTGTTTTTATTCTTGCGGTCTATCTGTTTGAATTCATCGGTATGTTCCCAAAAGAATTCATTATACGGAATGGCATTTATCTTCCGGTAATCTCCCCAATTGTCTCTTGAAAAAGAAAATCTTGGCAATTGAAAATGAGTATCAAAATCATAAGCTTGCAGGAATGCATTTGTCGATATGGTATAGACTAAACTGTCGCGGGATTTATATTGAATGGTATAATCAAAGCCAATGTGATTGAAAACTGATTTATTATTAAAGTCGTCAAAGGTTTTTGAAATATTCAAATCAACTTTTTGGATGTTATCCATTGATACTTTAATTGGTAGGAATGGATGTTTTTTAGTGTTGATTGCCTCCAGATCTATTTTAATAATTTTATGTAAAGCATAGTTTATCCACACTTTCCCGGAAAATAGATTTTCAGTATTCCTTTTCGGTTTGAATTCAATCAGGTAAATTGTCTTACCATGTTCATCCTCATATGTTTTTAGGAGTTCTAGTTCGTAGTATTTTTTTAAATTCCGTTTTGAAAGTGTAAAGGGATTGTCAGGAAAATAGGCATTGTGTTGAAATAATTTTAACAATGAAATGGCTTTAGAACTTTCAAGTGAAATAAAAAACCGGTCATTCATTTTCTTTAAAGCAATCCTGCCATTTTTAATTTTTAGTTCTTCCAAATCATAACCGGAAACAATTCCATTGTAATAGCATTCGACGAGTTCCACTTGTTGATTGTTTACATAACTTTCCAACAAATAATAGGTCTTTGCTTCTGTTTTAACTTCATCTTGGTTCTTCTTGCAATCGGATAATAGATTGTATAAATAATTGTCATTTGCTACTATAGTAATTTCATTTAGCGCTGTGCTACTCTGCTCCATCAGAAGTTTAACAAAACCTGATCTCTGATTATAGAAAAGGGTTTCTTGTTTATAGCCTACGTAACTGAATACAATAGTGTCGCCACGATGTTTTAAAAAAATCCTGAAATGCCCATCAAAAGTAGACGACGTAGCTTTTTTAGTTGACTTGTTGTAAATATTTACAAAAGCAAGTGGCTCTTTGGTTTGCTTATCCCTTACCTGACCTTCGATAAACAATTTGCCTGATTCTGTATTTTGTTCCTGCCCCAAAAGCAAATTACCGCAGGCTGTGAAGATTAAAACAAAAATTAATTTTTTAGATTGAAAAAGTAAATTCATTAGTAAAACTTCTCGGGAGCGCACTTTCATTGAGCAAGTTTACTATTTAATTTTGCTTCCAACATTAATTTAACACTATTCCATTCTTCTTTCAGTATGCTAAAATAAGCTGAAGAACGGTAAGTGCCATCATCCTTCAACATATGCTGACGAATTATACCTTCATAAACGCCACCAATTTTTTCGATGGCTTTACGCGATCGCATGTTATCGTGTTGGGTTTTTAATTGTACTCTATTTGCAAGCAGACTTTCAAAACAAAAACGAAGAAGCGCCAATTTGCAATCAAAATTGATAGCAGTGCCCCAATACTCCGGCATTAGCCAGGTGCCTCCAATTTCAAGACGCTTTGAATATTGAAAAATGTCCAATAAACGGGTGGAGCCAATTATTTTTTGTTCGGGCTTAGAAAAAATTACAAAAGGATATTCAGTTCCTTTTTCGCGTTCTGCAATGGCTTCTTTGTAAATTTTCCAAAATGTTTCTTTGATGGACCAATCTCCAACATAAAATTCCCAGATTCTTTTATTTGCTGCTGCAAGATGCAATTTATCAAAATGATTTTCTTCAAGAGGAATTAAATCAACGAGTTGACCGTGCAAGATAGTTGGATGAGGGATCCAGTTTTTCGACATTTGAATATTATTTTTCAAACAGTTGTAAAAAGCCCAACGAAAGTAGATAATTTGAAATGTACACCCAGATTTATAAAGGATAATTAACTAAAAAATGTAAGTTGCTTGACGCCTGTCTGCTACAGGCAGGCGTCCCGCGTCAAGCTTTTGGGGAACATGTTGTTGCTTGACGCTTCCCGCGTCATGCTCCTGGGGAACATGTTGTTGCTTGACGCCTGTCTGCTACAGGCAAGCGTCTCGCGTCAAGCTTTCTGTGGAAAAAGTTGTTGCTTGACGCGTCTCGCGTCAAGCTTTTGGGAAATGTTAAATTCCATTATTTTCTTGGCATGAATATAAATCAATCGTAACTTGCTTATCAAAATAACAACATAATGTCCTTATTCCACAAACACCTCACTCCTGCATTATTTAATACTGCATTTCTTCTGCTACTAACTCAAGCACTTTTTTCGCAAAACACCTTCATCAAAACAGATACCATTTTCTGTGGAGATTCAATTACTTATATTGGTCTTGGATATCCAAGCTGGATTATTCCTGAAATTTTAATCAAGCCACATAACGGATATGCTACAATTATCACTGATGGAGTTTATTCCAAAATGCAATATAAAGCTCCTTCTTGTTTCAAAGGTGCAGATACCATTGTTGTGTTATGTGCTAAAGCAACACAAATAAGTTGCGACACCGGTATTTATATTTTGAATATCGATTGTAAGGAAGTAGCCAATCAGACAAACATCTACAATATAAAGTGTGCAGATTCTGCAACTACTTATCTCAGTGGTTTTGGAGTGGCGCAAATCACAGAAGGACCATATTATGGAACCTTCACAATGTATCGAGATTTAACTGATCTGGATTCCCTGGTGTACAAACCGGACAGCACCTTTTCTGGTATGGATTACATCAAATTGGACTTATTCAATGGTTTGATAAAATGGCTATTGATTTATCATGTAGATTGCAAAATAATATCTGATTCAAGAGAAATTGAAGAAGCAAATACAATCATTTATCCAAATCCTATTACTGGAGATAAGTTAAGAATTTTCAATTCCACTCAATCAATTAAAAATGTATATCTGATTAATTCTTTGGGTATTCCACTATCAAATACATTTTCATCAACACAGGGAGAAATAATTGTAGATGTCAGCAAGCTACCAAATGGTTGGTATACGATAATTTTCGAAGAACAAAGCAAAAGAAAGTTTAAAAGATTTTGTAACTACTCAGGGGCATAAAAAATCCTTTTTGTTATTCACAAAACTATAAAGTTTTCAACGGAATGTTCTAATAAAATAGCATTCCTGATGAGT
>JAYVIT010000294.1:0-3735 GCA_043769965.1 Saprospiraceae bacterium | reverse complement strand
AAGCTAAAACCAAATAGATTTAAATAACTTCCATTGCTTCCAATAGTAGATAATTTTCCATAAAAATCACTAAATACAAAAGGCAAATTTTTTGAAGAAGAATCAAAAGCATATTTATATAAAGTTTTTGAAGTTTGATCAATGAAAGAAGTTTTACTGGTCAACAAATACGATGTACTACTTCCAGAGTTTTCTTTAAATTTTGAAATCGGTCCTTCAATCAAAGCCTTAGCCATAAAAGGACTTACGGAAACTAATCCGGAAGTTCTGGTTTTATTCCCCTCTCTTGTTTTCATATCAATAATCGCAGAAATCCTGCCACCATATTCTGCGGGAAATCCACCAGTCAATACATCTACGGATCGTATAATTTCTGTTTCGAATACCGAAAAAATACCAATAGAATGAAATGGATTAAAAATAGTCATGCCATCCAAAAGGATTTTATTCTGCACCGGTGATCCTCCACGAATATATATTTGACCACCCTGATCACCTGATGAAATAACTCCAGGTATGATTTGCAAATATTGTGCAATGTCTGCCTCACCACCTGTAGATGGTAATGCCTTAATTTCTTTTGGTGTAACTGTTAAAGTTGAAATCTTTACTTCGGTTCTGGCTTGTTGTTTTTTACCTGATACACTGACTTCTCCAAGTAATGTGCTTGATTCGTTCAAAAAAATTTGCTTATTGATAATTTGACTCCCTTTGATCGAGATATCTACAATAATTGAATCAAATCCGATATAAGTCGCCATTAGTTTATATTCCCCTTTTGGAACTGCTGCAATATTGAAAAAGCCAAGATTATCTGTAACTGTGCCATAAGAAGTACCTTTAAGAAAGACTGAAGTATAACTCAAAGGCTCTCCTGTAGATTTGTTATATACATTTCCCCTGATATCTGATCTTTGAGCATGGATACATAAGATAAAAGCGATAAAAACAAGTGTCCAGAAGAATTTTAACATGAAATGAGAATTAGTCCGCAAAAGTACAATTTGATCCTATATATCTGCTATTTTTAACTACAGGGTCTAAACGATCCTTCCATTCTCGATGTTAATTGCCTAATGTTGAAAAAATTTCCTCATTTAAATTCCGGTATTCAGTTCTTCCTTCTGCCCGATCAACAAAAGCTCAAATCTTTGTTTGATAGGCTTTTAAACCTGTTTAAGGAACTTCTAATGGCTTCTTCAGGAGACGTAAATTATACCTTTCAATGGATGAATGAACTGGATCGCAAATACGGTATATTTAGTGAGAACTATAGATTACCCGATTTTATCGAAGAACTAAAAAGAAATAAATGGATTGATATTCATGAAAATCTTCCGGATTCTTTCAAGCCAAATTCAAAATTGGAAATTGAGCTGAGAAAAAATGCTTTTGAATCCATATTTGGTAAACTTCGAAAAAGTCGCTTCGGAAAACACAAAACAAAATTTATCGGAACAGGTGAAGAAAACACGGAAGATCAACGAGCATATGAATTCGGTGATTTATTTCAACAAATAAATACTCCCGAATCGATAAAAAATGCATTTGTCAAACACGGTATTGATCAATTTCAATTGGAAGAAAGCGATCTTATTTCATATGACACTTTCCAACAAACACAATGCAGCACAGTATTGATGATCGATATTTCTCATTCGATGATTTTGTATGGCGAAGACCGGATTACACCAGCGAAAAAAGTTGCAATGGCTTTATCGCATATGATCAAAAGCTATTATCCAAAAGATAAACTTGACTTTGTTGTATTTGGAGATGATGCCTGGCAGATAGAATTATCCGATCTACCTTATCTGGAAGTTGGGCCCTACCATACCAATACAGTTGCAGGTCTTAATCTTGCTATAGACATACTAAACAAAGCTAAGAGTCCAAACAGACACATAATGATGATTACAGATGGCAAACCAACCTGTATCAAAAGAGGAAAAGAATATTATAAAAATTCATTCGGTTTGGATAAATTTATTGTTAGCAGAACTTTAGCGCTTGCAAGAAAATGCAGAAAACAAAAAATTGATGTAACCACTTTTATGGTAACAAGCGATCCTTATCTGGTGGATTTTGTCGAACAGTTTTCCAGAGAAGCAAACGGCAAAGCATTATACACAAATCTTGAAGGTCTAGGTGAACACATCTTGATTAATTATGAAAACATTAAAAAGAAAAATTCAGGCAGATGAATGCAAAAACATTAGGCGAGCTTAAAAAATTAAAATATAGTTATCGAAGTATTCGCGAAGAACTTCGGGACAATTTGATTCTAAAATTAAAATCAAAAGAACCATTCTTTAAAGGCATATATGGATATGACCAGACCGTCATACCAGATATTGAACGCGCAATACTTAGCGGGCACAATATTTTATTTTTAGGTTTACGAGGTCAGGCAAAAACAAGAATGGCAAGACTCCTCTCAAAATTACTCGATGAATATATACCTATTATTCAGGGAAGTGAAATTAATGATGATCCGCTTCATCCAATTAGTAAATTTGGCCGAGAAACAATATCAGAACTGGGAGATAAAACTCCTATCCAATGGATTCATCGCGACGATCGGTACGTGGAAAAACTTGCCACACCGGATGTAAGTATAGCTGATCTCATTGGAGATCTTGATCCCATAAAAGCAGCGCAGAAAAAAATTTCTTATGACAATGAATACGCCATACATTACGGTTTAATTCCGCGGTCTCATCGATCTATTTTTGTTATCAATGAATTGTCTGATTTGCAGGCAAGAATTCAAGTTGCCCTCTTTAATATTCTAGAAGAAAATGATTTGCAAATCCGTGGATTTAAAATTAAACTTCCATTGGATATTTTCTTTGTCTTTACTGCAAATCCCGAAGATTACACTCAAAGAGGAAATATTATTACGCCTCTTAAAGACAGAATCGAAAGTCAAATTCTAACCCATTATCCGGAAGACATTGAGACCTCATTAAAAATCAGTTTGCAGGAATCAAAAATTGAAGAAGAACTCAAAACGCAGATTGTAATACCTGATTTAATGCTAAAAATTGTAGAGCAGATTTCATTTACAGCAAGAGAGAGTGAATTCATAGACGATAAAAGTGGGATTTCTGCCAGACTTAGTATTGCTGCTTTTGAATTATTGTATAGTGCCATTTATCGCAGAATGTTAATCAATGGAGAAAAAAAAGGTGTAGCCCGATTATCTGATTTGTTGGCTATTGTACCTGCACTAACTGGTAAAATGGAATTGGTTTATGAAGGAGAACAGATGGGAGCATATGATGTGGCATTAAGTCTCATCAATGAATCCATTCAAATGCAATGTCAAACTTTATTTCCATTAATTTCAACCAATGGCAAACAAAAAACAGCAAACCCATACCAAACTATTTGTGATTGGTTTACTAAGGGACATAGCATCATTTTTGGATTAGATGATTCGGAAACTGCATATCAAAAAGTAATTCATTCTATTCCCGAAGCAGATTTATTTATTAAAAATTTTATTAAAAAAGATCAGAATTTTGCAATTGAATGCATTTTGCATCTGATTTCGGGTGCCAACATCATACAAAAGGAATGGCTTGATCAACGAATCGTCTTCAAAGATCAACTGGCTAGTATGCTTAATGATTTAGATCTTTCATCCAATTAAGCTTTGACGAAAGAATCTCTCCTTATTTCTATCAGGAATTCGTTCCTGTCGTTTTGTATACCCTTTGGGTTCAATTC
>JAYVIT010000293.1:0-2283 GCA_043769965.1 Saprospiraceae bacterium | reverse complement strand
AAATCAATGGTTTTTTAAGAAAAATCACACCGAAAAAAACCTTAGAAAGAACCTCAAAACTCCAAGGGAAAAATCTCAAAGGGAAAAAAATGGATTCACCGCTTGTTGCCTTGGCATCTTTGGTTGTTGTTGCTCCAACTCTTGGACTCATGACTTGCTTTCGTGTTGCTAAACCTGCGAGTTATTTAGTGCGAACTGGATTGTTTATTAATGAAAAGATGGGAATGAAGGTGAGTCGTAAATGTGTTTACTTACCAGGACTGCAAACATTGCAACATGTGGCAATGCAACCCAGAAATTTGAAACTAGAACTCAAATGTTTATCAAAGGAATATCTTCCATTCAAATTACCAATTACAGCCACATTGTCACCGTTTGATCCAGATGGAGTTGTCATGGAAGAAGTTTTAGAGTCGAATGAAACAAACATTGTATCGGCAGAAGTACTATTTAAAAGATATGTCCAAAAGATTCACCCATTGGATGACGATGCTTTTAATATTACCGTGGAAGGCTTACTTCATGGAGAGATTCGTGTACTCGCTGCGAAAATGTCCATCGATGAATTAAATGATGATCGAGAAGCATTCAAATCAAATGTTAGCAAAAAGATTCAACAATTATTGTTAGGCTATGGACTTCGTTTTGATAACGCTAATATAGCTGAATTAAAGGAAGAAAAGCGTGAAAATGGTGCTGTTGGATACTTGGAAGCAAGAGAAAAAAAGAAACTCTCTGATGCTGTACAACAAAGTGAAATCAATGTTGCCGAAGCTACTAAAAATGGTGATATTGGTAAAAAGCAAAGAGAAGCAGAAACTCGATGTGAGCGTGCGAAATTAGAAGCATCCACAAAGGAGATTGAATTTGCTTCACAAGAACACATTCAAAAATCTCATGCGAATTTATTGGTTGTAACAGCAGCTTCCAATCAACGTGCAGAAGTGAGTAGCATTGAAGCAATTGCTGCTGCGGAATTAAAGAAACAAGAGTTACAATCAAAAATTGAAGAATACAAGGCCAACCAATTATTATTTGCAAAGCGAGCTGATACGTTGACATCTGAAAAAGGCAAGGCGGAATGTTTAAAAGTGGCGACAGACATGGAAAGAGATGCATTTATCACTCAAGCAACTGGAAAAGCAGAAGCAATGGAAATTGAAGCCAAGGCAATGCGATTTCAAGGAGAACAAAAAGCTGCCGTTATTTTAGCCGAATTAAATGCTAAAGCACAAGGAGAGTTGGCTTTACTTGATGCTCAAGCAATTGGAACAAGAAAATTAGTTGAAGCTTGTGAAGGAAAGCCAGAATTAATCGTTGCTTTAATGGGGATTTATCATGGTATTCCTCAAACTACCGCGAAAGAAAATGCCAATGCAATGCAAGGATTAAAGCCACAAATCTGGTCAATGTCTGGTGACGATGCAGGATCACAAATTGCGAAATTTATGGCTGGAGTTGCACCAGTTGTTGATATTTACCAAAAAATGTTGAAATAAAAAAAATTTTTTTTTCTCGTCAAAATCTAAATTTCTTAAAAATGTCTAAAATCCTCGCACTTGTTGGATATACCAAGACTGGTAAAGATGAATTTGCTCGGGATGTTACTGAAAAAAAGTTACAATACGATACAACTCCAAAAAATGCGAAATGGATCATTTATTCTCAAGGTGATCAAGAGTTACAAAAAATCCTATTATATTCTGCCAAAAGGTATGCATTCGCCGATGCCTTGAAACTATTTACGCATGAAAAATTGGGATTACAAAACTGTGCAGCAAATACTTTTGAAAATGTTAAAGATTCATGTTGGTTCGTTGATCCGGAAAGTCCGGAAAGATACAACACAATCAGAGATTATTATAAATTTTATGGAGATCAAGAAAAATCCAAAAATATTTCGATTTGGAGAGATGTTGTTTCCAAACAAATTGAGGCAGATTCAAAATCAAATAATTTGGCCATCGTTACAGATTTTAGGTACCCTTGTGAAGTACTCGAAAATCAAATATCTCTTAGACTTTTCCGCTCCATTGTTCCTATTCCTCATCCAGACATTCACTCAGAACACAACTTGGATAAATTAATGACTGATTATCTATTGGTTCCCAGTGAAGAAGACTTTCGAACGGCACTTTATTTATTTCCGCAATATGCTGATTTCAAACAAATGGGGTTTCTTGTTTCTGAAAAGGTAAGTCTAACGTCTGACGTTGTAGTTAAATCTTGAAGGATTTTCCAATTGAACCAATCTATCCACAAGATCATTCAAAAGATCACTAA
>JAYVIT010000292.1:0-3098 GCA_043769965.1 Saprospiraceae bacterium | reverse complement strand
GCCAGCCAGGCTCCCCAGGCAATTCCTGCTGTGGCCACTCCAGCTATTGCTTGAACATCCTCAAAACGCTCACTGATTTCCACCAATCCGCTTACAATTTCTGTCCTGATCTCCGGATGGGATAGAATTTTACGATTGTCACAGTAGATCGGAGATCTCAATCCGGATGCCCAGGTAAATGGTTCTTCAGCATTTAAACGGACTGCTTTGATTTGCAATAAATGATCAGCTATATTGTGCGCTAAACCCATAGAACAATTTAAGTGCAGCAAACATACAAAATTAACATAGATGGCAAGGCCTTGATCCTGATGAATGAGGATCTGCTTGCAGAATCAGGACCAGGTGCCAATCAACTGGCCCTTCCATATAGAGGAATTAAAAATACTTTATTTCAATATCTCGATACACTGGAGAAATCAAATCGATTTGAATCCATCATCTTGTATTCAAATGATGTCAACACCTTATTTGAAGATCTAAAAAGTTTGATGATGTGGATTCCTGCTGCTGGAGGAGTTATAGAAAATAAAGAAGGACAAATTTTATTGATCTTCCGCAAAGGATATTGGGATCTGCCTAAGGGAAAACTCGATTCACAAGAAACATCTAAAGGAGCAGCAGTTCGCGAATGTGAAGAAGAAACCGGTTTATCCAATTTGTTACTCGGCAAAAAAATTTATGAAACCTGGCATCTCTATCGTGAAAAGAATGGACAACGCGCATTGAAAAAAACAAAGTGGTTTGCAATGAATTATAAGGAAGATAAATTGCCGGTACCACAACTTGAAGAAGGGATAACGGAAATTGCATGGGCCACTTCTGAGCAAGCATTATTGAAAGAACCGATGTATGAAAATATTAAATCGGTTATTCGATCTTTTGTGAGAAGCAAGTTAGAAGGTGAAGGCTATAGGCTATAGGCTGTGGGAAGAAGTTATTAATTATGCCTGAAGTCTATCAGGAATAATAAATGAGTAGACATGACATTTTTTATAATATCCAATCCAATATATTTATTAATCATTTTAAAAATGTCATGTCTAATATTCCAATCCCAAATCCCAAATCCCAAATCCTAATTCCTTCATTCTTTAATTCTTTAATTTTTTTATCCTCCATTTAATTCCAACATACGGTTTTATCCCGGAAACCGGAGCATACACTTCTGCTGCATTGAAATACGAACCGCTTGGATTTAATGGATCGATGATTGCACTGTGTTGGGTGTAATCCAAAATATTTTCAACACCACAATACAATTCCCATTCATTGTGTGTGTATGTCAATTGCGATTGAAGAAGTGTATATGCTTTAGAATATCCAGTGTGATCATGAATCAATTCATGTGGGACATTGTCTTTGTCTGCAAGTCGCATTTTTCCAACAAAATTTGAACTTACATTCCATAGCCATTTTTTATTTGATGATTCGAAATCTACTGATACCAGTCCCCTGTATTTAGGTACCATCAAATTTTGTCGCAATCCTTTTGTGTAATTGGTTTGCGCATCGGTGTATTTTCCTCCGAATTTTATACGCAGCTGATCGAGTATAGGGTAAGAAATCGTTCCAATGGTTTGAAATGCAAATGAACGTCCGGTTAAATTATAAACTTGTATGCGTTGATAATCATCGTCGAGATCCACGATAATCTGATCTTCAAACCAGGTATAATAAGCATCAATATTGATTTCAAGTTCTTTGCCGTTTAGATAGGGCTTGCCGACAACATTCATTCCGGTGTTCCATGATTTTTCGATACTTAAGGTGTTTTGTATATTCCATGTTTTTGCTGTGGCGAATAAAGCGGATTGATCAGAAAAAATTCTTGGAAAACGATATCCCCTTCCAAGTGATCCACGCAATGTCCAGTCTTCTGCAAATAAATAACGCGCATTAATACGCGGAATATAAATCAGTTTATCTCCATTGATCAATTCCAGCCTTTGACTTACAGTGAATGTAAAGCTATTATTTAATTCAAGATCATTTCTGTACGAATAATCCATAAATAAAGCAGCAACTGATTCTTTATAATGGATAGTATATGTGTCAAATGATTCATTCGCCAGATTGTATTGAAATGCAGGACCAAACATAATCTGATGAATACCTTCTGCAAACGGATGATTGTATAACATTTTTACCGAAACCCTTTTTTCATCCGCTTCAAAAATCTTTGAACCAAATAATGATTTTATTTTGGAATAGGAGAGATCATAAATGGAGCCGGCGTTTTGTAATTCTTTTTTAAAGTTTACATAACCCAGGTTTCCAAACAGATTAGCATGTGTTATTTCCTGCGAAATCAAATACGGATTTTCAGAAATGATTTGACCGGATTTTCTGGTTTCGAATATACCCTGTGCATTGAGTTGTCCTTCCCAGGTATTGCTGAAAAAAGTATTGCGAATCAATCCATTGAATCTATTGATTTTCGCATCATCCTGAAACGAGTCTCCATTGTGATCTTTATTGGCATTATGAAATGAACCATTCAAATAAAGTCCACTGGCATTTCTTTCGCTCCATACTTTATTTAGATGAACATTTGCTTCCATTCGGCCATGCAGATCTCCGAATAAATTGACATACACAGGAGAATCATCATGTGGCTTTTTGAGTTGCACATTGATTGCGCCTGCCATACTTTGGGCTCCATAAAGTGCTGTGGATGCTCCTTTCTGAATGTTTACTTGATCCAACCAGGTGCCCGGAATTAAATCATATCCAGTTGAAGATAATATTCCACCATATGCTGGTCTGTTTTCAATGAGCAACTGTGTATATAGTCCGCGCAATCCGAGAAATTGAATTTCTTTTGATCCGGTAGCAGCATTCGAATAACTTACATCAACTGCATTGCTTGTTTGAAAACTTTCCGACAAACTGCAACAAGCTGCTTTTTTAAATTCTTTTTGTTCGAGTCTTTCAATGTTTAATGGATTGAGTCGCGAAAATGTATTTGAACTTCTGTTTCCTTCAACTTCCACTTCCTTTAAAATCAAACCTTCATTCAAGTGTAAAACCGAAAAGTATTGATCTGCTGCAATTTTAATGGTATCGGTTTGGAAACCAGTATATGATAAGACCAA
>JAYVIT010000291.1:0-2994 GCA_043769965.1 Saprospiraceae bacterium | reverse complement strand
TATAATTCCAATCAGATCTGGTCCTATGAAATTTATATCAACTACAATTTTCTTGAAGACGAAAATTCAATACGGGTTCCAATCATCTATCGCGGTGGAATAACTTACAATTTTTAATGAAAGTTCAAACTGATTCCAATATTAAAATGCCGTAAAGCTTGCGGGAATATTCCTTTATAATAATTAAAAACTCCTTTTGAATTAAAACCTAAATAAGGATCTAAGGTCGTGTCGACATTTTCAGTGGATTTGAATTTTGATATCCAACCATGACTTGAATATTTTTCATCGAGAACATTATAAATAGTCAGCCATACTTTTATTGATCCTATTTTTCGAATTGATTTTTCAATATTTAGGCTGTATTCAATATTTTGATAAGAATGAATCAAAGCAGATTCACTTGAATAATTATCCAGGTAAAAATCCGACACATAATAATGATTGAATCCCATGAATATTTTAGGATATTTTTTACTTTCTTGTTTTAGTCTCAGATGAATTCCAGAATGAATCACTTGTGAAGGGGAAAATGAAATGGTAGAATTGTTATGTAATCTCTCATCATATCCGGTGAGCTCATAGTTTGAATTATAAATGGGAATAGCCTCAATAATTTTTGAAATTTTATTCACACTAAAATTACTTGCATTCCAGATCGAAAACCAATCTGTAATTTTACATTCACCTTCAAACTCAATTCCTATCCGATACGATTTATCCAAATTAATCCTCAATGCTTCACCCACATCATTTAGCTTACCACTGAGAGCCAATTGCCTGTTATAGTGCATCCAATATCCGTTCACTTTAAAATTATTGTACTTAAGCCCTACCTCTATATCAAACAACTCTTCTGGTCTCAATGCACTAACCTCCGCTATTAATTCTTCTCTAAAAGGTTCTCTCTCCATAAATCCAAAGGATGAATAGAAATGTAAATTCTTATTCAATACATATTCAGCAAATACCTTTGGATTAAAGAGTTTATAACTTTTATTTATATGCCTCAAATTATGATTACTTAGCTCACCTTCTATTTTATTACCGATATTTCTAAATTGCAAATCCAAATTGATGTTAAACTTCTCAGAAGATTTATAACTTGATTTCAAATTAACTGAAATTTCATTTTTTATTCCTTTATTTTCATAATACCTATTCTTCGTATAAGTGTAATTACTCAAATTAACCCATGCAACATTACCAAAATGGTCTCCATCATACCTGCTAAAACTAATGCCCGGAGTAAGGGTCAATTTATCATTGACTGTGATATGCAATCCAACATTTGCAAAAACAAAATCGTTTTCAAGCCATTGTCTTCTCACCAGATCCGCAATTAAGGTATCGGCACTTTCGATATAGTAAGCACTTAAATTCTGACTTGATTTGTAATTTTCAAAATAACCACTGCCCCTGGTATAATTGAAACTCGTATTTAAAATTATTTTATTAGTTAATTGATTTTGATAGAATAACTGAATATGATCTTGCTTGTAATTATCCTTTTCGTCTTCATATGGATCTCCAGGTTTTTCTGTGCCTGCTGAATTATATCGCCTCAGACTATCTATGTTTTCGTATTGAACCGGCAAACCATTCCAGGCCTGGCCAGTCCGTTCACTTCCATGCATGTAATTTAGTCTGAGCGAATATTTTTTCTTAATGATTGCTCCTGAAATCCGGAATGATTTTAAATCAGAATCACTTCGATCTAAGTAACCATCAGATTTCTGTCTGGACAATCCAAATTCCACATTATACTTATTATCAAGCAGCCCGCTATTGGCTAGAATACTATATTTTGAGCTATTGAATGAACCAAACTGCGTTTTGATTTTGAAGAAAGGCTCGAACACCAGTTTATTCGTATTGATATCTATAGCACCACCAAAAGATGGCGTTCCTGCCCTATTCGGAACATTTCCTTTAAAGACCGTAATCTCTTCAGTATGCGAAATGATATCAGGAATATCTACAAAATAACTGAGTGATGATTCACTATCATTGAATGGTATGCCATTGATATTAACCTGAACATGCGAAGGATCCAATCCTCTCAGACGAATGCCGGAATAACCGATTCCATTTCCTGCATCAGATTGAACAACTACTCCGGAAATCTTTTTCAACACATATGGTAGATCCTTTTCCTCTTCCAGTGACTCTAGCGCTTCTGCATTTAATTGACTTGCATTCGAATACTTTGAAACATCCATTTGGTAGCCTTTTACAAGAATCTCATTAAACTCTATTCTGCGCGTAAGCCTAATGTCAAAATTGGAATTGTCTGCAGGTATTGTTACAGTAAAATATTGTTTGTCGTATAAATAATCAACTGACAATGCATAGGTTCCAGGAGCAATATCTTTTATAATATAATATCCACTTTCATCTGTTATTGCAGATTGAGAAGTTTGCTCAATGAGAACTATGATATGTTGAAAAGGCAATCCTTCATTATCTTTAATATAACCACGAAGTTCATGTTGTGCATTAGACAAATGACAATACAATAAAGCAATAGCTAAATAAATTCGAATCATACTAGATAAAATTGCAGGGATGCTAAGGATAGGCTTTCTCCCAGTCAGGAATTACCCTGTCAGGTTCAGCGGGTATAATCTCAGCCGGCTAAAAGCATATACGGCACCCCTATTAAAATGCGAAGGTAATCAGAGTTTATGGTTAAAAAAGGATTTAGTCCCAACAATACTGTTGGGAGGATTTAGGATTATTTTACTTCTAAAATCTAAAATCGTTGACCGTTGTTTGTAAATCTTTTCCTACTAAGACAATGAACTTTCTCGCCGAAGGCAGCGAGGTATTAAATGCCGCGCTTAATCCTGTTTAGCTCCGTTGCAAGCTGTGGGGAATTAAACCCGATGAGAATTTTAATAGCCATGACTTCCTGCCTGTCGGCAGACAGGAAGTCATGGGCTATTAAAAATTCGAATTACTACTTCACTTTCAAAACATGTGATTCAATTC
>JAYVIT010000290.1:0-2755 GCA_043769965.1 Saprospiraceae bacterium | reverse complement strand
CTTGAGTTCGATATACGTATTGATGGCCTTTTTTAATTCACCCCAATAATAAGCAGTGTCTTTTATTCCGGTATCTACAAAAAAATGTAACATGTAAAGTTCAAGCTTCTTGTTTTTTTTCAATTTCTCTTTGGCAAATTGTACAATTTGCGTTGATCGAATTCCAAGACGACTGGTATAAAATTCAAAAGTTGGTTCTTCTTCGGTGGCTACACGTATCCCAATTTTACATTTTTTATGAATGAGTTCTTCCAGACGATCCAATTCAAAAATATTGTCGATAACCGGAATTACATTCTTAAAACCAGAATTGATCAAATTGGCAATATTTTGTAAATACTGTCTTGGTTTGAAACCATTGTTTACGATAACCTGGTCTTTATCAATTTGACCGTTTTTATACAAATTATTGATCAGATCAATATCAAAAGCTGATGAAGTTTCTAAATGAACATCATGTTGCAGTACTTCCTTTAATACATAAGAGAAATGACAACATTTTGTACAGTAGCAATAGTAATATTTTCCCTTATAATCCATTGACTTCATGGACTTGTTGAATAGGTTTTTAGCCTTTTTTATCTGATCGCCTATTTTTGGTAAATATGTCAACTTAAAAGGAGTGCCATACTTTTCAATCAACATCATGACCGGTATGCCATTAAAGATCAACTCATCTTTCTCAAGATCGAATCCCTCCTGTGGAAAATAATAGCTTTGATCTATTAGGTCAAAATACTTATTTACCATTCTGTTGCTGGTTTAAAAATTTAAGAGGGCAAAGATATTGGAAAAACATTAATTGACGGCCGACAAACGACTGCCGACCGACGATTGTTCGACAAACTCATTCTGACGGCATTGACCGCCGACGGCCGAAGGAATGCAATAGACAATATCATCTTACTTTTATTAATTAACAACTTCAAAGACTAGAAATAACCCAAACAACTGATGATTGACGACTGCCGACTAACTTTCCTCAAAAATGTCTATGTTTACCACATCGTGAATCTATCATATTAAATATTTTTTTTATATGTTTAATCATCTGTTCCGAAAAAAGCCACTGAGTTCGTTTGGAGATATTACTCACCACAGTAAGCTTCATAAAGTTTTAAATGTAAGAGATCTGACTGCATTAGGGATTGCAGCTATTATTGGAGCGGGAAGCTTCAGTAGTTTGGGTGAAGCTTGCTTTAAAGGTGGACCAGGTGTGGTGATCCTATTTATTATAACTGGAATAGCCTGTGGTTTTACTGCTTTATGTTATGCAGAGTTCGCGAGCCGGATTCCTTTGTCTGGTTCTGCATATACTTATGCTTATGTATCATTTGGGGAATTGGCAGCCTGGATCATCGGTTGGGCTTTGCTTATGGAATACTCTATTGGCAATATTTATGTAGCATTCTCATGGAGTGATTATTTTACGTCCTTACTTCATAGAGTTCATATCCACATTCCTGATTATTTATGTTGTAGTTACCTGGAAGCCAAGAAAGCTGTTTTGAATCAATCCTCAAATCAAGAATTGATCAATGCATGGAATTCTGCTCCTTTAGTCGGAAATCTGAAAATCATTTTTGACTTACCTGCGATCATTATCAATATTCTGATCACAATACTTGTATATATAGGAGTCCGTGAATCGAGAAATTTCAGCAATGTAATGGTTGCACTAAAATTATTTGTAGTGTTTCTGGTGATTGTTGTTGGGGCGATGTATATAAATTCTGCAAACTGGTTACCGCTCAATGATGCCGGAGTGCCTGCTTTTATGCCAAATGGTTTTACCGGAGTGATGTCCGCTGTTAGTGGCGTTTTCTTTGCATATATTGGATTCGATGCAATCAGTGTCTTTGCTGAAGAAAGTAAGAATCCACAACGAGACCTTCCTCGTGGAATGATTTACTCCTTAGTCATATGTACATTCATATATATTTTATTAGCACTCGTTCTCACTGGATCATTAAATTATAAACAATTTGAAGGAATTGGCGATCCATTGGCTTACATTTTCGAAATGAAAAACAATGCCTGGATGCAGCTCATTGTTTCGTTTATTGCTGTGGTTGCAATGACAAGTGTATTGCTTGTATTTCAAATGGGACAGCCCAGGATATGGTTGAGTATGAGTAGAGATGGATTATTACCTGAAGCATTCAAAAGAATTCATCCGCGATTTCTCACACCTTCATTTGCTACCATAGTTACCGGCTTTGTCGTTGGTGTTCCTATATTATTTACGGATAAGACATTTGTACTGGATTTTACAAGTATCGCTACCATTTTTGCATTTGTACTTGTATGCGGTGGAATTTTATTGATACCGAGAAAAGAAAAAATAAGTGGACGATTTCAATTGACGTACATCAATGGAAAATACATATTTCCGCTATTGGTAATTACTACATTTTTTACCATCACTTTATTGTTTCCGGATTATTTCAAAAATTTAATAGACTTTAACGGAGTCGATCAAACCATTAAAGTTTCCAGCATATTTTTTTGGATCTTGTTAATCTTGTTGTCATTCTTCGCTTTCATAAGAGATCTCTCACTTATTCCTTTATTGGGCGTATCCAGTTGTTCATATCTGCTCACGGGAATGACTGCATCCAATTGGGCGTGGTTTAGCAGTTGGTTGATCATTGGATTGATCGTGTATTTTTTATATGGATACAAGAAGAGTAAATTGAGAGAACAGATAGCGGGTAATAAGTAATTGTTGAATTGTTAAATTGTTGAATTGTTG
>JAYVIT010000289.1:0-3062 GCA_043769965.1 Saprospiraceae bacterium | reverse complement strand
TGCTACGCATCTTTTGCATGCAGCACTTCGCAAGGTGCTTGGCAGTCATGTTCAACAAAGAGGTTCTTTGGTGAGAGAAGATTATTTGCGTTTTGACTTTTCCCATTTTCAAAAAATGGAAGAGGCTGATATTTTAAAAGTGGAACAATTAGTCAATGAAAAAATAAGACAAAATATAATTCGCGAAGAGAATCGGAATTTACCTATCGAGCAAGCAAAGCAATCCGGTGCAATGATGTTGTTTGGTGAAAAGTATGGCGAAAAAGTGCGGATGATTACCTTCGATCCGTCATATTCAATTGAGCTATGTGGAGGCTGTCATGTGGAAGCTACCGGTCAGATTGGTTATTTTAAAATTGTTTCGGAATCTGCAATTGCTGCCGGTATACGAAGGATTGAAGCGGTTTCAGGTCGTGCATCAGAAAATCTAATTCAAGAGCAGTTCTCACAGGTTCATCATATAAAACAATTGTTGAAGAATCCTAAAGATGTGGTTGAAGCTATTAACTCAACTCTTGAAGAAAATAAAAATCTTCAAAAGCAAATTCAGGAATTAAAAGAAGAGCAAGCCAATCAGTTGAAAGAAGTTTTGCTTTCAAAAATAAAAAAGAACAGTAACATAAATATATTGATTGATCAGGTTACATTAAATGATAGCAAAATTATTAAAAATTTAATTTATCAAATTGGAAAAGAGCATTCACCTGCAATCATCGTTTTTGGATTTACAGAAAATGAAAAACCACAATTAATGTGTTACATCAGCGAAGAATTGGTTTCGTCTCATTTCTTAAATGCAACTCATTTGATACGTGAAATTGCAAAGCACATTGATGGAGGAGGAGGAGGTCAGGCCTTTTTTGCAAGTGCAGGTGGGAAAAACTCCAATGGAATTCCAAATGGGCTCAAGCAAGCGGAGGAATTAATCTTAAATCAATTAAAAATTAAAAATTGAAGAGCTTGCACTGCAATTTAATGAAATCTCATATCTCATCCCAAAAGTACAGTTGGGACAGAGCTCAGATCTTTTTTAACTCATAACTCATCATTCATATTTTATAACTATTCTTCAGAATCATGTTAAGTCCAATAATCGTTGTGATTTCCATCTTTGCCATTTTTGTCCTATTCAATTTATATATCCGAATCAAGACATTTAAATTATATAGAGAATTAGTGCAAAAGCGGATCCAATTTAAAATGAATGATCTTTTTTCGAAAGAGAAATGGAAGCTCGTGCTCGATACTTATCCTGATGATCATCAATTGCTCAATGCATTTAGAAAACATATGCTTACAACAGGGATTTTGTTTGTATCAGTAATCATCGTAGTATTGATTCTATTATTTTTTTTACGCAGCATGAATTGATATGAAGCAAGAAAAATTAAGAGTCGGTTTAGTAGGTGTTGGGCATCTTGGAAAAATTCATTTGAAGTGCATTCAACAAATACCAGAATTGGAACTGGTAGGGATATTCGATATTAATGAAGATGAAAAGCAAAAAGTTGCAAAGGAATTTAATATCACTTCATATGCAACTTATGAAGATCTATTAGAAACTTGTGATGCTGTAGATATTGTGAGTTCAACTTCTTCACATTTTCAATTAGCAGAATCAGCGATTAAAAATGATAAGCATTGTTTTATCGAAAAGCCGGTCACATCAACATTAGAAGAAGCTATTCAACTTAAAGCATTACTTCAAGATCATCCGGTCAATGTACAGATTGGTCATGTCGAACGTTTCAATCCCAGTTTTGCAGCAATCCGTCCATATATCAAACAACCCAAGTTTATTGAAGCACATCGGTTATCTAGTTTTAATCCAAGAGGGAGGGATGTCTCCGTCATACATGATATTATGATTCACGATTTGGATCTGATCTGTTTATTAGCGAATAGCCCATTGAAAGATCTCAAGGCAAATGGAGTATCCCTGGTGAGTCCTTTACCTGATATCTGTAATGCCAGATTGGAATTTGAAAATGGATTGGTTTGCAATGTGACGGCAAGCCGGATATCAATGAAACAGATGCGCAAATTGAGAATCTTTCAGGAAGATGCATATATCAGTATCGATATGATGGAAAAGGAAGCCCAGGTCATACGACTACTCGATGAGTATCAGGAGAATACCTTGGAAATTGAAACCCACAAAGGCAATAAGTACATTTCGCTGATTAATCCTGAAATCATACCGGTAAATGCTATTTTGGAGGAACTAAAATCTTTTTGTAAAAGTGTCGTTAATCATGAAGTTCCTGAAGTAAGCCTCGACGAAGGAATACAAGTTTTAGGTTTAGTTCAGGCTATAACGAAGCAAATCGAAGAAAATCAATGACCATTACACGAAGCTTATTAGCTTATAGCTCCTTATTTATTCTTATTGGATTAAATTCCTGCAATCTTCAAGACGAAAAAATTCCTTCTTACTTATACATTGATAAATTCACTTTTTCTGCAAAACAAGGTGAAGGCTCAGCACATCAGAATATAACCGATGGATGGATCTATGTCAATGGAAATTATTATGGAGGATATGAATTGCCGGTTTGGATTCCTTTATTGGAAGAGGGGAACAGTGAAGTTTTCATATTGCCAGGATTTAGGAAAGATGGCAGGATCACGAATTCTTTTAAATATACTTTTTTAAACTCCTATACAACACAACTAACTCTTACTCCAAGAATAACAGATACCATCAGACCATCGACAAGTTACCAGGATGGTTTGATTTTTTCTGCAATTGAAAATTTTGACCACAGCAATCATTTTGACATAGATCGTGATAATGATGCCGATACCAAACTTACAACCACATCAAGTACTGAAGCCTTCGAAGGTTCAGGTTCAGGTTTGATAGAGTTGACAAGTGCACATCCATATATATCTGCAGAAAATATAAATGATTTGATCATTCCTCAAAGTGGTGATCCAATAATAATAGAATTGAGTTTTAAATCGGACATTCCATTTTCAATTGGATTAAGAGGATATAAGGAATTTAGAGAGGAGCATGTACTCATTAATGGTGGAGTCTTACCAAAAAAAGAATGGAC
>JAYVIT010000288.1:0-2136 GCA_043769965.1 Saprospiraceae bacterium | reverse complement strand
ACCGGATTAGGTTCAACTTTTGGAAAATGGAAGTATCGCTTCATTTTTAATGCACTTTATAAATTTGCTTTGTCGCGAAATGAAAAAGTGGGATTTCATAATGCAGATGATCTGAAGTTATTTGTAGATATGAATTTGGTAGATTCAAATAAAGCTATCGTGATTCCAGGTAGTGGAGTGGATACGAATAAATTTAAACAACAATTAGTAGCAAATAAAAATGAGCATTTTGTATTTCTGTTTGTTGGTCGTCTGCTCAAGGATAAAGGATTAGTCGAGTTTGTAAAAGCAGCAATCGAAACCAGATCTATCGTAAAGAATGCAGAATTCTGGGTCATAGGAGAATACAATCCATCCAATCCAAATTCAGTTGATAAAAATAGTTTGTTGGATTGGATAGAATCCAGAATTATAAAATATCATGGATATGAGCGCGATGTTAGAAAGTACATCAACAAAGCCGATGTAATAGTGCTGCCTTCGTACCGCGAAGGATTACCACGTGCAATTCTCGAAGCCATGTCTATGGAAAAACCCATCATCACAACTGATGTTCCGGGTTGCAGGGATTTGGTAAAACAAAGATGGAATGGCTTGTTGGCTCCTAAAAAGAATGTTCATCAATTGGCTGAAGCCATGGTTGCCATTTATAATTACAGCGATGAACAACGGCTGCAAATGGGAAAGAACAGCAGGCAATTGGTTTTGGAGAAATATGATTTGAATATAATACTAAATACCTATGATGATCTGATTGAAGAGTTGTTTGGGAATGAAATATTGTCTAAACAGGATTATAGTGATTAAGGAAGATTATAATGGATCGACATAAAATCATTCACAATAAGTTCTATTACAAAAACAGATTGAGAATTATATTGTCGAATTTGAATCTTCATGGAGCTTCTATACTCGATTTAGGTTGCGGTGAAATGATTTTATATGATTTGGTTCGAGATCAGATTAAAAGTTATTTAGGTATTGATCAGTTTGCGTTTTCAAATTCTGAGCAATTTATTTCAGGCAATATTTTAGACAAAGAATTTTTGAAAGATCATGCCGCCGATTTTGTTTTTGTATTGGGCGTTTTAGATCATCTTCCATTCGATGATAAAATAAAACTTCTTGAAATTTGTAAAGGCAAATACATTTCATCTCTAATTATCAGTCAGAGAAATTCGAAGTCTTTTATAAATTCCTTTTATCCTTCTCAATCTATAGTGGTTTCAATGGAAGATTTATTTCCAAATGATTCAATTGTGAAATTGTATTTATTAAAGTTTCCTTTTTCGAAGATGGTGTATGATTTGAGTTCTTGTAAGAGCTGGATCAGGAGTTGGTGTACGGAAATTGTTTATATCATATCAAAGGGAAATGATCCTTGTATTGAGTAAAATATTCTTATCCGAGTTGGTTTGTTGAACTCTTATTATTCTTACAATTGACTGAAGTTGCGTAATTGATGGAATTTTTTTTAACAATTGACTGAAGTCAATTGTAAGTGATAGTTGTTATTTTTAGATTGATTTTTTTTGTTCCTTAATCATAGTATGGCTTTAGTGCTGACTAAAGTCAGGTGGGCGCTTTTTAAATTCAAAAAAACATGCCTGACTTTAGTCAGTAGTAAAGATTCAATGGGATTAAGGAACAAAAAATCAACAAATAAATACCGACCATCCATTACGTGACTTCAGTCAATTGTAAAAAAAAGGATCCCAACATTGCTGTTGGAATCCCTTTCTTAATCTTGAATGAATTGAAAAATAATTAAATCGTCCCTGCCTGGCGGGATCTCCGCTACGCTTCGACATTTTTCATTTATTTCTACCGCTCAATCATCAATTGCTCGGTTTTCTGGCGGGCACCATCAGATACTCTGATCATGTAAACTCCAGGATGAACGCCGAGTGATTTCAGATCCAGTTCGAGGCGGTTGTCTTTTGCTTTTACTCTTATCTTGAAGACGAGTTTGCCATATATGTCAAGCATGGTTACGTCTTTTTCAGTTTTTTCAAGTCCGTCTATCATTAGCGTTGTGAAATCCCTTGCAGGGTTTGGAACAATGGTAAGATTAATCGGATCATCAATATATTCATTATTATCAGGCAATGTTGCTATACGGTCTTGTGTACCTCC
>JAYVIT010000287.1:0-5660 GCA_043769965.1 Saprospiraceae bacterium | reverse complement strand
GAGCATCTTCAGGTTTTCCTTTGCAGATAAGAATAAATAAAAATCAGGTTTTTCAACGATACAACCAATTCTTCTCATTATGGATGCCCTATGCTCTCCTAGTTCTTTTCCAAAAATCTGTATGCTTCCGGAATCCGGTCTCATCAATGAAAGAAACATTCGGAGTGTAGTGCTTTTCCCAGCGCCATTCGGACCTAAAAATCCAAATATCACATTGGAATTAATCTCCAAATCCAATTCATCAACTGCAATAAAATGATTAAACCTTTTAGTTAGTTTGGTGATGCTGACTATAGGAGATGGCATATGATGTTGAATAACATGAGGGCAGTTCGGTTTGTTTTACGAAGAATAAAATTTATCCGCATTTATTAATTTTGAAATTTCAACACTCTTTTTTACCTTCACACTAGATCTCCCTGGGTCAAATTCCATCTTCAAAGTTAATCAATTATAAGTTGTTAGTTGTTTACAAAATATAATTCGTAATTAATTAAATAATTGCATGAAGAAAATCTATTTCTCCTATTCAGATAAACCGGAAGATCAGGATCTCTACAGGAATCTGAACAGTCATTTACAGCAATACAAGCGAAAAGGATGGATTGAGATTTATGATGAACGCGAGTTGTTTAAACTAAATGGAGATCTGAGTAAGAATGCAGAATATCTACGCATTTCTGATATTACAATTCCATTAGTCAGTATTGATTATTTAAACAGCGAAGAATGTCGTTCTATTCTCAAAATCGCTGATGACGAAAAGATTAAAATAATTCCAATCATTCTGCGTCAATGCGATTGGAAAACGGATGACATTCTGCAAAAATATTCGAAGGAAGTTATTCCCGAAGATGACAATTCAGTAGAACACTTAAGTAAAAGTTTACCAGATAAACAAACCGTTTTTAAACAAATAGGAGATGATATAAAAAGTTTTATTTTCCCTGAATTGCAATCTGTAAAAATTGCAAACAGAAGTAATACATTTTATTGGTTACTGGCATCAATGGTTCTGCTACTAGGAGTTCTGTCTGCTTTCTATTTATACACTCAATCTCAAAATATAATTTTGACGGGAATGAGTTTTCTTATGTTTGGTTTGCTAGCATTGTTGTCATTAAGATCTGTTTTATTCCCAACTAAATTTTCAAACAAATAATATTAAAATTATGAATACTGAAACAAAAGAAAATATAAGGCTAATCGATACTTTACTGGAAAATGAAAAAAAATCCATGACGCTTACTACGTTGACGATCATTGGATTTTGCCTTCTTGCTGGATTTATTATTTATCAAAGTAGCCAGCTTAGTAAAGCTAAAAAACAGCTTCAAATAGAACTCAATGAAAAAAACACCCTCCTCAACACGCTTGATTCTGCACTCACCCTATTAGATAATCTTCAGGACTCTTTAGTCAACACCAATAATTTATTATTGAATACCTTATCCGATACGGATGTATCTCCAAGTTATAATGGGTCGTATAATAACAGGTACAAGTGCTATATTCAATACATGCCGGGCTTTGAACAAGAAGCGAAAAAAGCATATTCTGAATTAATTAAAAAAGATTGGTACGGAAATTTTATTGCGGAAAATGAAAAAATCGAAGACCAATCCTTCAATTCTTATGTGAAATATTTTGATAAAAATGATGAAGAATTAGCGTATAAAATGCATAAGACCCTACTCAATGCAAATATTCCTTTGGATCGCGAACCAGTATTAGTCGAAATTGCAAGAGCATCCAAAAAATTTGAGATCTGGCTTGGAAAAGTCAAACCGCAAAATGTAAAAGATATTCTAAATAAACCAAGATACAAAATTTTACAAAAGCAAAATTTAAGAAAGAATTAGTCCATGCCAAAAATTAAATTATTCATTTCATACGCTCATGAAGATAAAGCCATCAAAGATGATTTGGATAAATTTTTAATTACCTTAAAAAGATCAGATAAAATAGAAGTCTGGCATGATCATCAAATCAATCCAGGTGATGAGTGGGATCAAATCATCAAAAACGAATTGATAACTGCAGATATTATTTTATTACTCATCAGTGTAGATTTTATTGCTTCGGAATATATCTGGAAAAATGAATTGGCCTTAGCAATGGAAAGACATGAAAAAAGGGAAGCCCGCATAATTCCTATAATTGCAAGGGCATGTGATTGGAATGGTTTGTCATTTGGAAAACTACAGTCATTGCCAGCAGGAACAATTCCAATTACTAGTGCTACTAATAAAGATGAAATATTGACAGAAGTTGCAAAACGAATCCGGGAAGTTGTTGCGTTTATGGCTAAGTAATTGATATAATGTATCGTTTGGAGGATCAGTTCAATCCCAGTTTTCTCATCTTGATAAATCGCATCACCAGATAGATTAAAGTACCCCAAACAGATAAAATAATGAAACAAGCAATAGACAATAACCAGATTGGAATCTTATCGCCTGTTGCAAATAAACTTCTTTTATTAAAGTTACTTTCAAATTGTAATGGACGACCCCATAGAACAGATTTTTCAAATTCTAAATTTCCATACAAATCATTGTCTTCAACTCTTACCATTAAAATCAAGTTTCCATTTTCATCTCCTGGTATAGAGTCTTTATTAAATTCAGCAATTGCAATACCAGTTGAATCTGTTGTAACTGTTTCTTCTTCACCGAGTGGAAGCAAAGAACCAAGTCGTTTGATTCCCAATTTCATTTCAACTTCTTTTGCAGGCATCCATTGGTTATCTTTCTTTTCCTCTACAAGAACTCGTATACTTCTGGTTTCTGCATCTGCAACTGTGTCCATTGTGATTCTGGCGATTGTAATTTCTGCCTCTGCCTGACGCACACCAATTTCACTTATAGAATCCGTAACTGCAATGAACTTATGTTGGTTTGATGCCAACCATTTATCTTTGAATGCAACAGGAATAATCGCATTGGCTTTTCCATCTTTATCTGTTATAACATTTCCAATTAAATTATTTTCATCGGTCTCATCATCCAGGTAAATCTTTGCGCTAAGATTATTAAGCGGCTCTACTTTCTTATCCACTTTAAGAAGGCATTGAAGAAATACGTATTGTGTTTGATTCTGAATATTAAAATACCGGAGAGTGATATATGGTTTTTTCACAATCTCTGTAGTTTCATCCTGACTCCATAGATTAGATTGTATAAACGTCAGTAAAAGAATGCATGCTGTAATTTTATATAAGTTGTTCGGTATGTTCATCTTGACCAGATATTGTTTCGTGAATAGGAATAATTGGGAATATTCTTGCGAATAAAGTAATAATCAACATAGCCCCCGCCAATGAGCCCATTGCTATGGCCCATTCTTCCCAACTTGGAAAATAATGTCTAAATTTTTCAGGTACATCGCTCATTGGTAAGAATGGATGAAGCAATGTTGGAGTAACGATGAGATATCTTTTGAACCATGCTCCCACAACTACCATGACACCGGCAATAAAAACCATCATGGGTTTTCGTCCTGGTTTAGTGATTAATATGGCAATCGGTAATAACATTCCTACGAAAATGGCAAACCAAAACATGGGTGCAAATTCTCCGGCAAACAATTGAGTGAGATGTGCTTCTTCCGGTTTTTTCATTTTAAAAGCCGGTACGAGATATTCATTCACATTAAAATACAAATACAGAAACGCAAGCATAACAACTGCCTTTCCCATTTTATCAAAATGATGATCCTGAATATAATTTTCCAGTTTGTATGCTTTTCTAAAAATGTACATAGCAACTACTACTCCACCTGCTCCCACTAGAAAAGCTCCAGTTACAAAATAAGCCCCAAAGTTTGTACTGTCCCAACCTGGTCTGTATGTTGTTGCAAATAACCACGAAGTAACTGTGTGAATGCAAAAAGCAACTGGTATGATCATTACACTGAGTATCGCAATGGAATGATTATTAATATTTTTTTGCTCCGTTGTACCTTTCCAAAAAGAACCCAGAAAACTATAAATTTTATTTAGCCATTTTGTATCCGGATTGGCTTTTTTGATTAATATTTTTAAATCAGGCAATAATGGAAGATAGAGTAAAAGTATACTGATGAAAAAATAAGTGCCGATGACAATGACATCCCACATGATTGGTGATTGCATTCGGGGATGAAGTGCCAGGTTAACAAGACGTTCAGGCCGACCCATGTCTACAATGATAATAAGTGATGCGAAAAAGATTGCCGATACAGCAATGATTTCTGCGATTCGGGTAATCGGCGTGCTCCATTGAATATTTGCCAAACGAAAAATTGCAGTAATTAACGAACCCACCAAACTAATGGCAACAAAGAAAACAAAATTTGAAATGTAGATTCCCCAGGATACATAATCACCCATAGAAGTGACCACTAATCCCTCGCTTAATTGGCGATAGTACGCATATGAACCAATTAAGCAAATGATAGATAATACAGCAACCCATATTTTGCCCAACTTGCCAAATTTTTTTGGAAGCAGATCCTGGATTACTCTTTCTGATTTTATAGTTGAAGAACTGTTCACTTTGTTTGATTTTAATGAGTACTCGTTGCTTTATCTTCATTATTTTCTAATCCGGATTCATAAGGGAAATTACGGTTTACAGGAGGCAAATAATATACACTCGGTTTTGTGCCTAGGTCTTCCATCAATCTATAACCAGCTTTATCTTTTATCAACTCTGAAAAGCGAACTGTCTCTGTACCGTTCGAAACAGAATCTTCATTCATATCTCCAAAATAGAAAACGCCATTAGGACATGCAGAAACACAATGCGGAAGTTCTCCTTTTCTTGCCATGTCGGGACAAAAATCACATTTACCTACAGTTCCTTTTTTTTGTGGAACGCTGGTTTCACAATGATATGGTTGTTGAGCAATTTCCAAAGGAATATCAGGTTCTTCCCAATTGAATACACGACTTGAATAAGGACAAGCTGCCATACAAAACCGACAACCAATGCAGCGGTCACTATCAATTAGTACTATACCGTCTTCTCTTTTGAACGTAGCATCTACCGGACACACTTTTACACAAGGTGGTTCATCACAATGCATACAGGTGGTTGGTTCCCAGAATGGAGCTGAATGCTCAGCATCCTGCATTGAATGTACTTTTATCCAGTTCTGTCCGGGATGAATATGATGGGCATGATTGCATGATGACTGGCATTTTTTAAGATTCTTGCATTTGGCAAGATCAATTACCATGACAAATTTTTTACCGGGTATTCCTATCCGCTCTTCTGCATTGCTCACATGTGGAGCATCAGGTATAGGTTTTAAAAATGCCCTGTCCACTTCAATGACTTCTCCATTAACTGAAAGTAATTTTACTTTTTCCCCTGAAGGAATTACAGGCTCACTTGTAGAAAATGGATTATCCTTTTCATTACATGAGCTCGCTGCCATTCCCAAAAGAATACTGGTCAGAAGGAATTCGCGCCTTGATGAATCTCGATTGTCATTCATTTTGTTTGATGCTTAGATGAAAACTATTTTTTAATCCACTCTTTCAAATCAGAAGTATAAAGTTTTGTACCCCTCGCTGCGATATGCTGATTATCTACTTCTACCAATTGACCATCCTGAGTTAAAAACTTTGAAGTTTCTGGTTTTTTATTTTTTAATGGATTCCAAAATTTAAT
>JAYVIT010000286.1:0-22089 GCA_043769965.1 Saprospiraceae bacterium | reverse complement strand
AGGCCTGTTGCTGATAAGACTGCTGCACTCCAGAGCAAAAACCGTTTCCGGGAAATATATTTTTCATTTTTATTGGACATAAAGTGACATTATTTTATTTGAATTCTACCATATCAAAGGTCCTGACTTGACAAATATAAAATAATTAAATAAATTTATTTTTTAAGAACTAATAATACTAATACTATTCTCTCGGTTTCAATAAAGAAAAAATAATAAAATTAATAAGCAGATTCCAAACCTATTTTTTGAATGTCCTCAGGTAATTAATAATACTCCAAATTTCACTTTGATCAGGGATCTTCTTTTTAAAGCCGGGCATATCCTCCCTTCCCTCCAATGTTTTATAAAAGAGTATTCCGTCTGGTTGCTTATGAAATGATTCTTTAGAAAAATTTCCAGGTTCGGTTTTAAGCTGTGCTGCTTTTGATCCGTCCCCTAATCCGGTTTTACCATGACAGGATTGGCAATGCTTTGCCCACAATGCTTTTCCCTCTGCTAAAGAACCCGCATCTGCCTTTACCGGATTGGCCATCTTTTGATACTTATCTGGAATCTTCCACTCCTCATTAGCAGTTTGAGCAAAAATGTTTTGAGTAAGGCAAATAAAACAGAGCATTAAAGTAATTGAAATTATAGAACTGATAGTTTTCATAAATAATTTAATTTTAAAAAAATGGGTAAATTAAAATGGTTTTCTATTTTGATCCTTTATATATTGTTTCAATAAACATCTATTAAAGGTATCTTTTCACTCTAAAGTAGATGTTGACAACAATTAGTTTTATTGATGATAATTATCATAAAACTGATGTATTGACCAATTCAGGAATAATGAATTCAAACAATGATGAAATAAATTACTATGGACAATAGAAATAATGTGGCATAAATTCTTGCTATTGCAAAATAGCACATTGGGTGTACATATATTTAGGATTAAATATTAATAAAAAAATGAGCAAGCTTTCATCAAGCTTGCTCATTTTTTTTTGACAAGAATTAAAAAAGTACTTTATCTTTTTAGAGTTCTCATATAATTGACGAAACTCCAAATCTCCGACTGATCCTGAATCTTCTTTTTAAAACTCGGCATATCTTCCCTTCCTTCAAGTGATTTATAAAATATTGCACCGTCTGACTAACTTTGAAAAACAGATTTAGCAAAATCTCCAGGCTCCGTTTTCAGTTGAGCAGCTTTAGAACCATCACCCATTCCTGTTTTACCATGACAGGACTGACAATGCTTTGCCCACAAGGCCTTTCCCTCGGCAAGTGAACTTGCATCGGATTTTACAGGATTTGACATCGATTGATACTTTGCTGGTACCACCCATGTTGGTCTCTGCATCATTTTAAAACTGGTAAACATCAAAAATGATACGAAGAGAAAGAAAATGAATAAAACACTTGCTTTCATAATTTTATAATTTTTTTATTAATTACTTGCGATATGACTTAGTCATCAATAAATATTCTCAATTGTGTTTTTGGTTATCAGTTATTGCGCTTTTTTGATTGAATAAAAATAATAAAATTGGCAATACGGTCAAGCTTAGTATTAAGGAACAGATAAAGCCTATAAAAGTTAATAACCAGATATTAAAAACTCCTCCTATGTTTAAAAATAATAAGCTAGAAAATCCTGTCAATAAAACCAGAGTGCTTAAAACTATTGTCTTTCCTGTACTTATGTATGTGCTTTCTAAAACTACAATATATGATCGCCCTTTTATAAGTTCTCCATTTAATTTGGTTAAAAAATAAAATATATTGTTAGCAGCTATTGCAAATGTTAAGGAAAAAATAACTATAGACTCCAAATTAAAATGAACTCCAAACATTCCCATGGCACCCAACACAACAAACATTGATATCAAAATAGGAACCGTGACGACTATAAGCATTGACCAGGATTTCATAAGATAAACTCCTATTATTGCCATAAATAAAAAAGCAATCAACAAGGCAATGATTAGATCTTCTGCCAGGTATAGAGTTGCCTTCTCCAATATTGGGATGTCACCAGTTATTTTATACTTAAAATGAGCTCCGAGTTTTTTGCTTTTGAAGTATCTTTCAATTCGTTCTTCCAAAAGATGAAATTCATTCGCATTTAAATCTGCAAGGCTTCCGCTTATTCGCAGTCTGCTACCATCATTCCCCAAGTATCGTTGCATATCATCTGCATACTGCGTCTGCATAATATTTTCAGCATACGCATTAATTTCTTCCTGAGTATCAGTTAGAGTATAGTATTCATTGCTTCCACCCCTATATGCTTTGTTCGCCCCTTTTAAAAGGGAGATAGGTGAAATGATGTGAGCCACACCACAACTATCTTGTAAAAATGCTTCCAATTCTTCAACTTGTTTTAATAAACCAGGATTTAAAAATGACTTGCCCGAATCATTGATTATTAATGCCATTTCAAAACGCCTGACACCATAGAAATCATTTTCAATAAATTTATAATCCTCCAGTATTGAACTTGACTTTGAAATTTTATCTAACAGATTTCCATTAATCTCAATCTTATTTAAAAAATATCCAGATAATAAAACCAAAAATGAGAATACTATTAATAGCGGATACTTATTACTAATCACTTCCTTAAAACAAGAGCTTAATATATTTTGTAGTTGTTTACCTGTATTTTTATTCCTATTTGAATCTGGTAATAGTTCACTATTTGACGAAATGAAAATTCTCAGCATCAGAGAAGAAAGTAAAATTCCGGTACCAGTAAATAAGCCCAAGTTTTTTACTGGTATAATATCGATTATTGTTAATGCAAAAAAAACAATTAAAGCTGATATAGTAGATATAAATAGTACAGGATCCATAATTATAATTGCCCTTTGCATTGCTTCCTGTTTGGAAGACCCGGCTCTCTGAAAATCTGAATAACAGTTTGCAAAATAAATACTACTCACTATACCAAAGCTTATTAGAACAAGCAACATAAAAATGGATAAGAGATCCAGTTTGTAGCCCAATAAAGTCATAAATGACAAAATCCAGATGATAGGGATGATAATCGTTAGTATTGGAATTAAGAGAAACCGGAATGATCGATATAAAATAAAAATGAATATGCTTATTATTAAAAATAGAATCGGAAAAAAGATAATAAGGCTTTTGTATCCTTCCATCACTAACGCTCTTTCCATCTTTAACTTACCAGTAAAATGAGTTTTATCAAATCCGAGTTGATTTATTTTTTCCTGAATACTCCCAAGCAAAACATCTTTTTCCTTATCACTTAGATTCTGATCATTAAAAGCAGCAATGGCAATAACTCTTCCATTTTTAGAAATTAATAAGTCCCTGAACTCTTTTGATTCAAATAATTTGACTGAGTCTTCCACATACATATCTGCTTGGGAAATATGAATCAATGGTCTTGCATTAAATTGCCCGTCTTTAAAATAAAAATAACTGGAGTTAGTTAGCGAATAAACCTTTATGATATGTTGGAGCTTTGAAATAAACTTTGTCAGGCTATCCGCCTTTTCTAAAAATTCTTTTTGAAATATGCCATTGGAATTTTCCAAACCTATAATTAAGGTTTCGTCATCCATTTGTGAATTGAACTGCTTTTTGAATTCATTAAAAAATAAAACATCTTGATCATTTGCGGGATAGAATTTTTCCATATCAAGATCGAACTTAAGATGCTTAAGCGGAATAAAACAGAAAGTAGTAACAACTAATATTATATAAAAAGCTATACCGCTTAATTTTTCATTCATTCATTTAATTATTTAACTGAAAAATTGCTAGTTAATATGATTGTGACTTGTGTACAAACAATCCATTGACGATTAATATTTGACTGAGTTAAACCTATTCAGACTACCTAATTGGAAAAGTAAAAATGTATTGCTTCTTCCATATTTGTCATATCGACTGTAGTGGGACTTTTCTTGCCATCAAAAATAAACATTCCATATCCATCATTGTAATTATTCAGGTCTAAGACTTCAAAAGATTTATCCGATTTGATAAAATTAAGGTATCTCACATTTTTGGAATCTACAATTTTTATTTGTGACCAATTCTTCTTTAACACGATATGTGAATTTTTTATTTGATAGAAGTATTCATGCATACTCGCATCAAAGATGCTGCTATCCGTAACCAATCTGATACTATCAAGTTGTGAGGAATCGGGCTGATAAAACACTGCCGTTTGATCATAAATTATAAGAGTGTCTTCGTAAGTACTTCCTGGTTTATTGTGATTCTCCTTTTTACTATTAGAATTATCCAGCATAGATTTATCTTTCTTCGCGGTTTGCGAACATGAAAGTGCGATCCCAAACAGGAAGAAACAAATTTTTCTTGTGGTATCTTTATGACTTATTAGAACATTCGTTTTCATTGATTATTCAATACATCAGATTGATTAAGGGATAAAATTAGTTTTTCTTTCGATGTCATTGCAAAATTAATTGATAATTTTTCCTAAGGTTTTGTTTAAATACAATGAGCGCCAGATTTCTAACGAATCTGGCACTCATTGTAAATCTACTGCTTTTAAATCTAAAGTATGGGCCTTATAATTAATTTATAAATTCCACAATCTTGTTATATTAAAACCAATAATAAAATTTCCACCTTTAACTGTTTCATTATTTGCATTCTTGTATTCAAAAGGATTATTCTTATTAAAAATATTATTTCGTTGTGGATTTAAGAATGAATAGTTACCCGCAAATAATTGAAATGAGTGACCACTTGTACCAAACTCAAATCCAAATGAAAAATTGGGATTTGGATTGTTAGTCGTGTGCTGGGTAATGGGCTGATCGTAGTTGACCATTAACGCAATCGAACTTGTGATTTTGTATCTACCGGAAATTGCAATTGCAATATGGTCAAATTCCATTTCATTGGCAATAGTCTTAATACTATCTCCTTCAAAATAACCATAAACAGAATTCTGATGTGACAAACTAGGTGCGACTTGAACTGAAAACTTATCTGTTATTTTCCGGGCAATGATCAATTGATTAAAAAACCTAAGACGGTCCGTTTCATATTTATAAAGAGCCTTATCCGGATCTTCTTTAAGGTCATAAGACATATTGCCATAGTACGTAACACTTACAGGTATGGCCCAGCTGTCAGCAGTTTGTTTTAGAATTGCATATTTAATGCTTCCATCCACAATTGTACGCTCTTTAGTAAGTCCAAGACCAATGTTTAAATTGTTTATTGGAGCATAACTGAATCCCATTCTAATGTTTGAAGGAGCAAATAGTCCGAATAAATCAAATTCTCCATCCTTATTAACTTTACCAAAGCGGTGAGAAATGTCAAATTCGAGAGTTCCTTTTATTGGGACCATCACAGTTTGATTATCGATGAGCCAAACACTTTCGAACGTATTCTTTACTGCTTTTCTAGGTTCTTTTTCTACACTGGTTTCCAGCTCCTGAGAGAAAATTGTAGAAGTAACCAGTAAGAATGATATTACCATACTGATCCACCTCACCGTTATTATATTATTTATTAATGTTTTCATGACTTTGTTTTTTTAATAATTAATTTTTTGGTGCACCATTACGGATCCAATCATAAATTTTTTGTTTGTCTTCTTTGGAAGGAAGGAATTCTGACATGGATCCATTCACCTGCTTGTATAGGATACTTTCTTTTGGTACCAAGGTATTCACAAAACCTCCACCGACAATATTCACATAAGACTTGTTTAAATCCTCCAAATGAGGTTTGTAAGATCCCGCAATATGACATCCAGATAAAGCACATTTTGTTTGAAGCAAGGGTGCCAATTCTTCTTTAAAGCTTACTGCTTGTGCTGGACCATCAGGATCTGCTCCAGGATTGATAACGTCTTTATAACAACCGTTTAAACCAAGTCCCAAAACAATTACTAAGCCCAAATATTTTATAAATCGTTTCATAACTTTAAATTTTATGGTTATTATTTATTGTGGAAATTGGAATTACATTGAATTTGAATAATATCTGCAATACTTGTGCTAGTAATTCCAAAGTCCCTACAATTAAACTGAAAAGACAGTTGAAGTCCAAATACTGAATATGCAGCCCCAGTACCAAATTGAACTCTTTGCTTCGGCACATAAGTTAATTTTCCTACTATTGATTTAGTTAACGGTGCTGCCAATTTACCCTGATAAGTAAGGTCAAGAGTAACCAGATAACCATTACTGGAAGGATCGAACTCTATTTTTGTTGTTTTAATTTTTGCAAGATTAGGATATGCTAAATTTTGGGTACCTGTTACAATATCAACTGTCCCCATTCCAGCAATATTACATTTTCCGGCCCCATCCCTTCCTGGTTCACCTGTATTTGAAGTGTTTATCTGTACGTAGCCATTAAAATAACTTTTTGCAGGTTCATTTTCATAAAATGCCCATGAAGTATCAGGCAATGGCTGTGTAGTTACCGCATAACTTATAGCTTTGTCGCTGGTTATTTCATGCATCCCAAATTGATTGAAACGTCCTGTCAATAGTCCTGAAGCTCCAACATATGAAGTTTGCCACAACACACTTGAATGTGATTTATCAAATTTCCATTGAGCTGTATCTCCTCCAGTTAATCCGGGAAGATGAATGTTGGTTCCACGTGTTATTTTTGGTCCTGATGGTACAATAATGTCGTCATCATGTGTACAGGTCACATAAATAAACCCAAGCATCAGAAAAGCCAGTAAAAAATACAATTTATATTTCATGTTTAAATGTTTTGAATGAGTAATAAAAAAAACCTTTAAGTCAAATAAATTATAAATAAATCTTCAATTAAAATACATTCGCTTCCCAAGATTATAAATTTAATTTTACTGCGTTTATGATTATAGTCATCGTGTCATCTGATATTTATCATTGATAATAAAGTGATTATGTAAGTTCTCACTATTAATTAATCAAATTTTTCTTTTATTTCATATTTTTGACTGCATAAAATGAACAAATAAGATATATTATTCTATGAATTTCGATTTATGCAATGCATTAATAAAAGTTAATTAATTAGATTTATCTTTAAGGGAATCGAATAAAAATCATGAAAAAAATAAGAAAAGCAATTATAGCCATATTGAAAATTATTAAAAATCCCTGGCTACTCAACAATGTACTCTCAAATGATACAGTTTGGAATGATTATCTAATTACCAAACATAGAGTAAAAAACGGATTACCAATGGTCGAACTCGATCAATTAACTTCCAGTTTTTCTGAAACGATTGATACCTTCAGTTTTTTAGATGGTGGATCCTTACCGACTGATATTGCTTTACTTAAAATAATTTGCAGAAGATTTACACCTTGCATGTATTTTGAAATCGGAACCTGGAGAGGAGAAAGTGTAGTAAACGTATCTGACATCTGTAATGAATGCTACACACTCAATCTTTCGCAATCAGATTTGCTAAATCAAGGCGTAAGTAAATCGTATGCGAACTTACATGGTTTCTTTTCTAAAGATAAAAAAAATATCTACCATTTATATGGAAACTCCATGAATTTTGATTTCAATTCACTAGGAAAGAAATTCGATGTGATATTTATTGATGGGAATCATCATTTCGAATACGTAAAAAATTATACGGAAAAAGTGTTCAAACACCTGATGCATGAAAAATCAATCGTTGTCTGGCATGACTATGCATACAATCCGGAAAAAATAAGACCTGAAGTATTTGCTGGAATTCTCGATGGACTAGAAACGGGAAACAGGAAATATCTGTATCATGTTGCGAATACCATGTGTGCCGTTTTCATCAGAGAAGAATTTATTACTAAAATATTAGAATCTCCAATGACTCCAAATAAAAAATTCAAAATAAAACTGGATTTGGAGAGTTTGTAGTAAGCTTTAAGCGTGGATGCTTAAAGCAACAACATATTCTAGATTAATAATTTAGCTATGTTGATCTCATCAAATTCGAAATTCCTGTCCTTCCGGTCATCTGGAGGGCACAAATTTTTAATTTTCTTATCTTAAGCTTTGACCAAGCCTAGCTTTTCCATTTGATAGTATTCCCGGAAGGTGATCATTCGTTGTTGACTTTCATCCCAAAGTTTGTGCGTTGCCAGTTTTAAACTTTGCCAGAATGTTATTTCAGTAGTGTATTTATGAAACCATGGAATTTCCTTTACGCATTTTTGTAGATTGTAATTTGGAATGGCAGGATTCAAATGATGGATGTGATGAATTGCTATATTGCCAGTAAACCAATTCATGATTGCCGGCAATTTGTAATAACTACTTCCTTTAATGGCGGCATACATAAACTCCCATTTATTCTTCCAATGTTTATAACCTTCTTCATGCTGGTGCTGAATATAAAAAAACCAAATGGCTATTATTGCAAATGCTGATAAAATGATAGTATGCAGTGCCAGGAACTTTTTCCAGTCCAGAATAAAACATAATGCAACAATTAATACTAAATAAATTGCATTGTTTAACCATAAACTGGGTTTGGCTTTTTTAAATTCTTCCAGATCAACCAAAGGCAAACGATTGTGTATAAAAATATAATACAATGGACCAATGAAGAACATAACCATCGGTGATCTGTAAATTCTATATTTAATTCGCCCCCATTTACTCAACTTTGCAAATTCCTTTACAGTTAGCGTATTAATATCTCCAATATCGCGCACTTCGAGCATTCCATTATTCATATGATGAAAATGATGCGACTTTGCCCAATAGAAATAAGGAACAGAACTAACCAAACTGGAAAAATAGCCAATTGTTTTTCTCCATCCGGTTGAATTCACAAAAGAATTATGACCGCAATCATGTTGAATAATAAAAATGCGCACCAGAAACAATGCGTTTAATAAACACAAAAAAATTGCAGCTACAATACTGTAATCCCAAATATTATAAATAAGAATCCAAACTAAAAAAAATGGTCCAAACGAATTTAGAATTTGGATGATCGCTTTTTTGGTATCTGGTTTTTGATATTTCTTGATGGATTTTAAAGCCAACTTGACTTTTTCTGTAAATTCCTGAACTTCTGGTTTCATGCCGTTTTTATTGAATTTGTAGCGGCGCAAATATACGCCTTTAAAAAATACCTTATAAAAAAATAATATGTTCTAACTAAAGACTAATAAATTAACAATCACTGGATTACGATTGATAAAATGCTATATGGTTGCGTTGGCGATTGTTCTGATCTAGCCAAGACAATGATTAAACCCCAATTAACAGGTTAAAGTTCTATGGTTTTAAATAACATAGAATTCAATTATTAAATAGCAATTAGCTTTCTTTAATAAAAATTGGTGTAAGAACGATTTTATAATACTTTCGGCGCAAACAAAGAATGCATATGACGCTTCATACAAATCCAACATCTGTTATTGAAATTTAATTTTTGGGAAATTAATTATCCATAAAAAACTATCTTGCATTTCAATCCTTAATACAATATTGTGAATCCTGGTTTTTAGAAATAACAAATGATATCAAAAAGTATACAAACAGAAGTTGACGCATGTTATCTCTATAATCGACTGGCTGAGCATGAAACAGATCCTGTTATTGCCGATGTTTTCCGTAAGATGAGTGAGATTGAAAGAGGACATGCAGAATCATTTTTAAAGGCACATGATTTTAATACTGACGTATTTCCACCGCCTTCTCTTCGTGCTAAAATATTGGATAAGATCGGATCCTGGTTTGGCTACGATTATATCCTTGATATATTAATGGACACGGAAAAAAGTATTTCCAAAGCAATTGTTTCTGAGAAAGTCAAACGAAACATGGTCCTGACAGGTAGTGAAAACAATCACGTTAAGATATTGCAATCCATACTTGACAATGAAAACAAAGTATCGGGAAGTGCATTCACCAGGTTTGAAAAAAGACACCGTTCTGTTGGTGGCAATGCAATTCGTGCAGCTGTTTTAGGTGGTAATGATGGACTTGTATCTAATTTTAGTCTGGTAATGGGCGTGGCGGGTGCAACTGATGGTCAAACAGGTGTACTAATTGCAGGACTTGCAGGATTACTTGCCGGTGCATTATCCATGTCATTGGGTGAATGGATTTCCGTAAAGAGTTCGCAGGAACTTTATGAAAACCAGATGGAAATAGAAATGGAAGAACTCGAAATGAATCCAGAAGGTGAGCGACAAGAACTTGCATTGATCTTCATTGCAAAAGGAATTCCTCCAGAACAAGCACATGAAATGTCTCACGAATTAATGCTTGATAAAAACAAAGCCCACGATATGCTTATCAGAGAAGAGTTAGGTATTAATACAGAAGAACTAAAAGGATCTCCGATGGAAGCTGCATTGTTTTCATTTTTCTTATTTGCAATTGGTGCAGTCATTCCAGTTCTTCCTTTCTTTTTTACAACTGGAATGCAAGCTATTTATGTAAGTATAGCAATGAGTACTGTTGGATTGTTTGCAATAGGTGCAGCAATTACCTTATTTACCGGTAAATCTTTTTTGTATTCCGGAATGCGTCAAGTAATATTCGGACTTGCCGCTGCAGCAATTACTTTTGGTATTGGAAAGTTGATTGGAGTAACGATAATGAATTAGGCTGCAGGCTGCAGGCTCCCGCAATACTGCGGGACAAGTGTAGGCTGTAGGCTGTAGGCTGTAGGCTGTAGGCTGTAGGCTGTAGGCTGTAGGCTGTAGGCTGTAGGCTGTAAAAAAAAAAATTATACAATAAATAGGCTTAATAATTAATCAAATATTTTTCTGAATACAAACTTTAAATAATAATCAATCAAAATGCTATAGCCTAAAGCCTAATCAGCTAATTTATGAATCAGGCACATTTACATTTAATGGTTAATCATCTGCCTATCATGGGTACTGTCTTTGGAATAGTCGTTCTTTTAAGTGGATATGTTTTAAAAAATCCGATTATGAAACGAACAGCTCTCGGCATATTTATTCTTTCGTATTTTGGAATTTTAGCAGCTCATTTTACCGGTGAAGGTGCGGAAGAAATTGTTGAAGAAATACCCGGTATAAGCAAAAAGTTAATTCATCAACATGAAGATCTGGCTGCCATATTTGGTTGGTCTTTATTTGCAGTTGCATTGTTATCATTAGTTGCTTTCTATCTCGATTTTAAAAATAAATATTCAAGCAAAATCTTGTATCTACTTGTGATGGCTTCAGCCATTGTCACAATTTGGTTTGCAAAACAAACTGCAACATCAGGTGGAGAAGTGCGCCATACTGAAATCAGAGATGCTTCTGCTAATGGTCAGATTCCAAATTCAGGAGGGAATGAGGAAATCAAAAAAGAAGGTGATTATTGATAAGCCCGAAAAGCTTTAAGCGTCCCGCTTAAAGCAACAACCATTCACGTAGTAAAATTTTTCGAGATATTAGGAATTATTGTATATAGCTTACTAAATTATCTTTTATCAATTTATTTTTTGCGGGCCCATACCAAGTTTATCAAAGATGAGTTTCTTCTCAATCCAATAAGATGGCAGTTTTTTTTGTATCCAGTTATTCACATCATTTTTAATTTCCTCAGGATACAATAAGTGAATGTTTGGACCTGCATCAATAGTGAATGCAATTGGCAATTTAGATTCATTTCTGAATTGTCTGATTTCAGAAAGTACATGCAACGAATCAGGCTCCAGCAATACATATCCGGGATTTGAACTCATCATTAAACCATGAAGCGACAACGCTTCTTCTTCACAAATAGAAGCAAATAATTTCCAATGACCTTCTTTCAATACCTGAATCAATAAACTCAAATTTCTATTTGCCTGCTCAATCCTTGCATGCCGATACGGATGATTCTCCATAAGTTGGTGTCCGGCTCTGGATGAAATGTATTTTTCATTTTTATTGACGAGGAAAATACAATCTTGCAAACTCTTAAATGTTGAATGAATCTCCTCTTTAAATGGTATTGCAAATTCATTTGATGATCCTTTCACTTCACCAAATTCTCCCCAAAGACTTGCTACAGGATAAATTGATCGTGCAGCAGATCCGGAACCTAATCTCGAGATATAAGATGCACTTCTTAAAAATGTCTGTTCACTAAGATTTTGATTACCGATTTCATTTTCAATAGAAACCAAACACAAAGCCAGCGCACTCATGGCAGAAGCTGAAGAAGCAATGCCAGCTGAATGCGGAAAAGTATTTATAGAATCTATTTTTAAATGAAGCTCCTTAATAGAAGGTAAAATGGACTCCAGATTTAAAATATGTTTTTTTAATTTATCTTCAAAATCCGGTTTGGGTTTTCCATCATAATTAAATTCAAACGTGCAATGTCCTGCATAGTTATTTTCATTCCATTCAATACTTGTATCCGTTTTACAATCTGAAAGTGTAAAACTCAAAGAAGGATTCATTGGAATTTGCATTCCATGTTTTCCCCAATATTTTATTATTGCAATATTGGAAGGACTGGTCCAGCGTATTTTATTCTGCATATTCTCCAAGATCTTTTGTCATATCATATTCTTCTAAAATTGAATCCAACAATTCATCTTTGCCAAATTCATATTGATCTTTCAATTTAAATCCATTCATTTTTGCCAATTGATTCCAGTAAAAAGCAGAAAACCCACCTTTAAGTTCTTTGATAATTTCATAAAAGGGTTTGTCTAGTTGTCGTTCGATCATTTTTGTCAATAAAAATCCTTGCGTTCTGGTCAGGTTTATAAGTGGTTTTTCAAATTCGTCTTCAAGGGCTCGACTGATACTCTTGACAATTTTTCGCTTTTCTTTGACGGATTGTCCCTCCGTTGCTTTTTGCAATTGAAGATATAACCGGGTTGCATGTACAGCATAAGGATATACAATTGGTGCGTATCTTTTGTATTTTAAAAATCGTTCCTTTTCTTCTGCGTTTTCAAATTCGCGTTCAGGGTTTACAACTGCTCCTTCCAACTCTGCAACAATGATCGTATCTCCGTCTTTAATAATCACGGTTACTACCTGCCCATCTAAAATGGTTTTATACTCTTTTTGTTCTGTTTGACCTTGCAATGTTACTGCAAGCAAAAAGACCATTATAAAAGTAATTAAACGCATGAGAGTATAACGCAAAAATGCAAGAATAGATTAATAGACAATGATAATCTAAATTTCGTAAAATTTTGCGCCTCTGCGCCTTTGCGAGAAAATATTTGTGTCACGCAAAGGCGCTAAGGCGCAAAGTTTTTAATTCAATTTATTCCGGATGATATTTACTCCAAAAGCGGCGATACAATTCCTTTTGTTTATTATCTAAGTTTATATCTCGTCCCTGAATGAATGCACGTGTTACATTATTACCTCGCATATCCAGTGCATCCCCTTCACTGATGAAAAATGTTGCATCCTTTCCCGCTTCAATACTTCCACATTGTTGATCCACTCCCATAATTTTTGCAGCATTCAAAGAAATACTTGCTACCGCATCTTCATATCCGAGACCATAAGCTGTGGCCTCTCCTGCCTGAAACATTAAGTTGCGCTGTTGCCAAAAACCGTTTACACTCAGACAATATTGTATACCATTATCCTGTAACATTTTTGCATTCTTGTATGGTTGATCTATATCATCGTCTTCATGATTGGGCAAGCTGTGTGGTTCATTTAAAATAACAGCGACATTGTTCAACTTTAAAAAATCCATAACTCTCCAGGCATCCATTCCACCTACAACAACCGGAATGATCTTATATTTTTTTGCGAACTGAACGGATTGAATGATAGCCTTTGCTAAATTAACTCTAATATATAATTTTTTCTGTCCGGTCCAAAGCAAACGCATGGCTTCGAATCCCAGATTCTTTTCCATGCTATATTCTTTTTTTGAATACGCGAAGGCTTCGTCAAAATATTTTGTGATATCATTTATTTCATTTTGATACCTGTCAGTAGGCGCCGGAGTTGCAGGTTCTTCTTGCCGTCCCCGGGGTGGATTAGGCGAAGGCCAATTGAGAAAAATACCTTCATCTGATTTTATCACAGCATCTTCCCAGTTCCATGCATCGAGTTGCATAATTGAAGATTGTCCTGAGATCACACCACCATTCGGTATCACTTGCGCCATCAACATTCCATTGCTTCGAACTGTAGGAATGATTTTACTATCTGTATTGTATGAAGTCAATGCTCGAATATTGGGATTCAATGATCCTATCTCTTGATAGTCGATTGTTGCTTTTACCTGTTCGATTTCCGCCAATCCTAAATTCGTAGCCGGACAAATGAATCCCGGATAAATTTGTTTTCCATTTGCATCGATTATATTTTTGATACCATCTGCTTTTTGCAAATCGGTACCCGCATAAATTATTTTTCCTTTTTCAAAAATGATACATCCATTATTGATCACCGATCCATTGCCAACATGAATTGTTCCTCCCACGATTGCAATTTTTTCTTTTTGAGCAGGAGCTGGAGCGGGTTGCGAAAATAGATTTTGATGAATAAAAATTAAAATCATCATAGCCATGGAATGAAGGAATCTCATTTTTAAAGAATGCGTTATTTTAAATTTCAACATTTTCATTTTAGTCATGATTAAAATAATTCAACCCTTTCAGGGTTGATGAATTTATTGATTTCTGTTACAATCATATCACCCATACGGGGTTTTGGTTTTATTTACATTTTTAAGCTACAAATATTTTGCTCCTCTGGAGCTACACATAATTATAAGTGACTTATAAAAAAATATCCCCGCTCCTTAATTCTTTCATTCCTCAATTGAATCACAATGATCCAATCTTCTTCTTCTCGAAGAAAACGGTTGAGTTTCTTCTCCTCCCGCTTTGGCTTTAATCATTTTTTGAATAAGGCGTTGGCGTTCAGCAAGAATTTCATTTCGCAATATGATATCTTCTTTCTTATCGTAAAATTTAATTCCATCTACAAAGGTCATGTCAGCTGTTGCCTTGATAGAAAGCGGATGATCATTCCACAAAACCAGATCCGCATCTTTTCCGTTTTTGATACTTCCAACTCTGTCGTCGATGTGTAAAAGTTTAGCAGGATTCAGCGTGACAAATTTGAGTGCTTCCTCTTCCGGAACATTGCCATACTTCACTGCTTTTGCTGCTTCCTGATTCAGCCTTCTCGCCATTTCTGCATCATCGGAATTGTAGGCTGTCACTACTCCCTGATCGTGCAAGATTGCTCCATTATAAGGTATTGCTTCGTACACTTCAAACTTGTAGGCCCACCAGTCTGCAAAGGCCGATGCACCTGCGCCGTGTTTTTTTAATTTATCAGCGACTTTATATCCTTCCAGTATATGCGTGAATGTATTTACTCTGAAATTGAATTGTTCTGCAACTTTAATTAACATATTGATTTCGGATTGCACATAAGAATGGCAAGTAATAAATCTTTTATTATTTAGTATTTCCGCAAGTGCGTCGAGTTCAAGATCCAGGCGTGTCTCATGAGGTTTTGTTTTGAGTAATTGATTATAATCTCTGGCTCTTGAAAATACATCCATGTACACCTGTTCAACGCCCATACGAGTTTCTGGAAATCGTCCTCCCTGACTGCTTGTACTTCGTTTTACATTTTCTCCTAGTGCAAATTTTATAAAACCATCTGCTCCTTCAAATTTCATTTGTTCAGGTGCATATCCCCAACGCAGTTTGATCAATGCCGATTGACCACCAACCGGATTGCAAGAACCATGAAGCAGTTGTGAAGTAGTTACTCCACCTGCAAGTTGACGATATATATTGATATCTTCTGAATTGATTACATCGCTTATGCGAACTTCAGACGTGACTGATTGCGTGCATTCATTTACACCTCCATTTACGGCAATGTGTGAATGTTCGTCGATAATACCGGCCGTGATATGTTTATCGGTACCATCAATCATAGTTGCATCTTGTGCATTCAGGTTTTTGCCGATGTTTTCAATCTTGCCATTGCGAATTAGAACATCTGTATTTTTTAGAATGCCTTGCGATTCATTAGTCCATACGGTTGTATTTTTTATAAGAAATGTTTTTGCTTGTGGTTTTACTTTCCAACCGTAGCCAGTAAAAGGATAAACAACGGCACCAATAGTATCTTTCGGTTTGATACTGTCTGTTTTTGGTTTTTGTTTTACGTCATTTGACAACCGCATGAATTCAATATCTTTCCAGATTCCATTTTCCAATTGTGCGCGTCCTTTCCAGGTATTTTTATTTTTGTACGCAGAAAATAAAATTTCTCCATTCGGATGATTTCGATTTATTCTGCCTGAAAAATAATCATTCGTGATTTTTGCTTTAATACTTACTTTGCTTGAATCGAAAGCTTCCAATTTAAATTCTGTTTTATCTATGCTTCCGCTAATTGTCAAAAGCAAGGCTAGCGTGTCAATTTTGAAATTGTATTGTCCATTGGCAGTTGCATCGTGTGCTTGTTTGATAAAACTAAAGCGATTGCCCTTCACCCAGTTTTCTTTGATGGAAGTTTTGTCCTCGAATAAATTTCCATCTGTGACGATGAAGTTTGCCAATTTGCCAGCTGCTAAACTTCCAGCTTGATTTTGTATTCCAAGTAACTCAGCAGGTCCAAGAGTTAGTGCATAAATAGCCAGGTTTTCGGATAATCCTCTTTGAATGGAATTTCTAATATTTGTAAGTAATTCTTTTCGTTCTTTCAGATCCTGGCTGGTAAAAACAAATGGAATATTTTTTTTCGCGAGTAGTGCAGGATTTGATGGTGCCATTTCCCAATGTTTGAGATCAGATAAATTGATTTCCAAAACATCATATGGATCTTCCACTTCATACACTACAGGAAAACGCAATGGTATAATTAGTTTGACTCCGGTTTTTTTAATTTCATCCAGTTGTTGATATTCCTGACCATTTCCTTTTATGATATATGTGGTGAAGAATTCTTTTGCAATTGCATTAGCTCTCAAAATATCCAATGGTGAATTTGCAATAAAAATTTGTGGAAGTGTTTGTAGACGAATCCATTCTTCTATAGATAGGTTGACTTCTTTATTTTTAATGGCGGTTGAATAATATGCACCATCGAGATACGATTGTCTCAACAAAGCAATTGATCCCATTAATGAACCCGGATACTCTTGAGCAGACATTCCTTTTTGAAAACTCAACACATGTGCAGATTCTTCTTTAATGATGAGTTCATGTTCGTTGGCCTGATGGAGACTGACTATTACTGCCGAACCTCTTGAAATTCCATCTGCATAATGCGTCTGTACCAATCCATAGCCAGCTTCTCGAAACTTCCCAGCATCCTCATCTCGATAACTGAACAATGCCGCCGCTTTTGTTTCTGTTCGCAGCGCTTCATTCCATGAGAAGGCACCTTCCTTTGTACTAATTGTAGCATTATTCACTGTCCCTCTTTTCATTTCCGGCATACCATAACTGGAAAGTGGTTCGATAAACGAAGGATAAACATGCATCCCTTGCAGATCAACTACAACAGCATCTTGCGGATGATCTACAGCTTTACCTATTTGGGTGATGATGCCTTTATCAATGAGCATTTCACCAGATAGAATGACTGCGCCTGTATCCGGATGAATGATTGCGTTTTGAATGAGTATGAGTTGCTTTGCTGGATTGCGCACGCCATTGACTGGAAATGTAATTTGAGCGAATATCCCTTGAGGGTTAATAAAAAAGCAGAGTATAAAAGCCAGAAATGATCTTAGCATGAATTCTTTATTTAAGTAAGGAGATCAAAAGTCGGGAATTTTGGGGAAATGGGAGGGAGAAACTATAGAAACCCAACTTTGTAAAAATATATGTATTTTTATTGCTCATATCTGAGTTTCTACATCATTCTAAAAAGCATTTTAATTACTATTCGAAAAGACAAAACATAACAAAAAATATCTTATGAATAAAGAACTAATAATTACAGCAATCGAATCTGCAATAAATTTAATTTCTAACTAACTAAATTCAATTATACACCAAGATTTGAAGGAAGAGTTTGAACAAACTTTAGATGAATTGAATCTTGCATTAGAAGAAATGAAAAAAAACATATAGTTAAAAGAATTTTGTCAAAGTTAAGGCTATTATGAATTCCTATCAGGTTTTATCTAAATAAATAATGTTGAATTATTATTTTAAGGACACTATAGAATCTTTTCTATTAAGGAGTACAGAAGAAATTATTGGATTTATTACATTAGCTAACCAATTTGATTCTAACATAAATCAAAACAAGTCATGGGAACAACAGATTCCAATTCTAAAAAATGCACTTGAAAGTTATAGTGGAACAATTTTCTTTGAATTCTCAATTCCAAGAATGGGTAAGAGAATTGATTCTCTTGTAATTATAGATAATGTTGTTTTTGTTGTGGAATTTAAAGTAGGTGAAAATAAGTTTCTTCTCTATCACATTGAGCAGGTTTGGGATTATGCACTTGATTTGAAAAACTTTCACAAGCCCAGTCATCATGTTGCTTTAGCCCCAATATTAGTTGCAACAGACGCAAAGAACGCTTTTTATGAAATAATTACAACCACACATAATGACAATCTGATCTTGCCGATAAAAACAAATCAGGCAGATTTAAAAGAAGTCATAAAAAATATTTTGTTATTTTTTAAAGACGACCAAAAGATAAATGCAGATGAATTTGCAATAGGAAGTTATTCTCCAACACCGACAATTATTGAAGCTGCCGTTTCTCTTTATAATAATCATACCGTCGAGGAAATAACCAGAAATGATGCAGCTGCAATAAACTTAACAAGGACTACATTAGCCATTTCCGAAATTATCGAGATGGCCAAATCTACAAGGAGAAAAATAATATGCTTTGTAACTGGAGTTCCGGGAGCTGGAAAAACTCTCGTTGGATTGAAAGTTGCAACCTCTCATCTTGATAAAGAAAAGGGAAATACAAGTGTATATTTATCAGGCAATGCACCTTTAGTAGCGATTCTTCAAGAAGCATTAACCAGAGATAAAGTGAGGAGAGAAAAAGAACTCGGAAATAAATTGACAAAAGGTAATGCCAAAGCAGGTGTAAAAGCCTTTATTCAAATCATACATCATTATAGAGATGCTTACTTGATTGACCAAAGACCACCTTATGATCATGTAGCAATTTTTGATGAAGCGCAAAGAGCTTGGAATAAAGAGCAAACTGTTAAATTCATGAGGCAGAAAAAAAATCAACCAAATTTTGATTATTCTGAACCAGAATTTCTCATTTCATGTCTTGATAGACATAAAGATTGGTCCGTAATAGTTTGTTTAGTTGGTGGAGGACAAGAAATAAATACTGGTGAAGCTGGAATTTCAGAATGGCTAAATGCGATTTATAATAAATTTTCGGATTGGGAAGTATTTATTTCTCCCAATTTAACTGATAGTGAATACTCAGCAGCGGATGAAATAGATTTGCTAAAAAATAAATGTACTGTAAGTTTTAATAATGATTTACACCTTTCAGTCTCAATGCGTTCTTTCAGAGCTGAAAATGTTTCATTATTTGTCAAACTTCTTTTAGATTTAAATATCGAAAAAGCAAGAAAAATACTTTCTAGCATTTCTGAAAATTATCCGATAGTATTAACCAGAGATCTAAGTAAAGCAAAAGAATGGTTGAAGGAAAAAGCAAGAGGAAGTGAAAGATATGGAATAATGGTTTCTTCGCAAGCACAAAGATTGAAACCACTAGCCGTTGATGTGAAATCACCTATGAATCCTGTCAATTGGTTCTTAGAAGGTAAAGACGATGTTCGTTCATCATTTTATATGGAAGATGTTGCTACTGAATTTCATGTACAAGGTTTGGAACTTGATTGGGCCTGCATTATTTGGGATGGAGATTTAAGATATTCTGAAAATGAATGGAGAACATTTTCATTTGTTGGCAATAAATGGCAAAATATTCATAAAGAAGAAAGAAAGAAATATTTGATTAATGCCTATAGAGTCTTATTAACAAGAGCTAGGCAAGGTATGGTTATAGTTGTCCCAGAAGGCGATACTAAAGATCATACAAGAAAACATGAATATTATGATACGACTTTCAACTATTTTAAAAATATGGGGATTAAATTATTATAAAAATTGACTTGTTAATTTAACATTTAAAAAGTACATTTTCCTGTTTAAAAATTCTTCTTTAACTTTATATGCAATGTTTGAAGTAAATCAAGCCGTTGTTAATACTTTTGATTGATAATTATCATATAAAATATACTGAAAAAATTGCAATTTTAGGTATTAGTTGTATTTTTATAGCAGATTTAATGGAGGAACTTTTTAAATTATTATAACCTAATCATATCTAAAATAGGATTTACACCGATTTCAATTGACAACTATATTAAAAAACATTCAAAGAATCGTAGCGAACAAACCAAAAATACTATCAGAAATTTTTTAATTTCCTCGTTAGCCGATTATAATAATGGAGTAAAATGTACTTGTGGTAAAGATATTTGGGTAATGCGCTCTGCATTTTTATTACCTAGGTGTTTTAACTGCTTAACGGATGAAGATTATCCAACTGGTCAATACGAATTGGATTCAGCAATTAAAAAAACTTGAAAATAAAAGAGGCTATCAACACATTGATGACATAGACCAAACTCCAATCTGTAAACTATTTGATTAAGATGGATATGAGATCAATGTCGACTTGATCAAAAAACCATCCCTATGTTTGACCTGTGCGAATCATGATGATCCTGATCAGGAAATACTATGTGAAATGACAAGCTATGACCAAAGGAATGAAAAAGAGTTTGTGTGATTTGTTTACAGGAAAATAGAATAGTGATTTGAAAAAAAAATAAACCACTAATCAAATATCAGAAAACCAGTTATTAAAAAAATTCAGCCAACTGCGTAACTCTCCTGTATTTCTATTTTTCCATCTTTGCCATGGACAATTAAGCCCGACTTCTTAGTACGAGCGAGATTTCTTGCATAAGATATTGCTTCTCTTTTAGAATCTGTTATTATCAGGAATTTAGTGGCCGTATTAGTCTTCACAACCCAACCATTCCCTACAGGGAGAACATATTGAATAACAATCTGACCGCTGCCGTTAACTCGTCTACTCTGCACTTGCACTTTCGATTTAAGACGCGATGATGAGCTTGTTTTCAAACCAGGCTTTTTCATTACCGTACCAGAATCCTTTTTATTCATTACACAAATTTACATTATTTGAGCAAGTATTTTGTTCGCAGATCTAACAAAAGTCTTTGCCTTTCGTTTACTGTATTTTTTTACTTTGTACCTGTCTTCAGGATCCCAATCCTTTACAACAAGCCATTCAGTATTATATGAGGCTTTAATTCTAATTTCTGCACCGGAATAAATTAGCAATTGACTAAGATTATGATTTTTTATTTGATGAAGATTGGTAAGTTCAATTCCAGTACTCAAAGAATTAAAACCATTTATTTGAGTGAAGTAAATACTAAATTCAATAGACTTTTCCGGAAAACCTTGATGGAATCCCAAAGTTTGACTGACTTTTCTTTTTAAAGCGAACTCTAATGCATAGCCCATTAGATAAATGGCCCTACTATTTCTTTGATTACTTAATAAAGTGGCAGCGTCTCTTTTTTTCTGATTAGATAAGTACTTAAAGGTGTTAATATTGATCATTAGGGCATCAATTATTTTAGGGTTACTTTTACAAAAATAATAAATAATTTAAGGCCGTATGAAAAAATACAAAAAACTTTTACCTTTCTCATAAAATTAAGCTCATAACTCCGCGGCTCAAAGATTTCATAATTTAAATGAATCATACTCTCACAGAACAAATCCAAATCTTCAAATCCGTCTTCAAAGGCCGCGAAGATGTCTTTGCAATCCGCTGGGAAAAAGGTAACAAAAACGGCTATATGCCTACTTACTCTTTCGATCCCTATATGTATCGAGCACACAAAATGAAAGGTGGAACATTTCAAAATTATACTGATAAAACTTATTTGAAATTATCGGATACAGAAATTGGAAAACATCTAAATGGAGATCAACTTATAGGAATATATCCATTACTTGAAAATAACACTAGCTGGTTTCTTGCTGCAGATTTTGATGGAGCAAAATGGGCAGACGAATCCAA
>JAYVIT010000285.1:0-2400 GCA_043769965.1 Saprospiraceae bacterium | reverse complement strand
ATTGATATGTCTCTTATAAATCTTTCTGGAATTCCATTTTCTTTAATTTGCAGATGTGCTCCTTGGTCCTTAGAGTAGTATAGATGACTTTCTCTTGTTTTTACATTCAAGGTACTCAGGTAAATTATATTCATATTTTGGGAATCAGTTTCCATCGCTACTATGGTTTCATCATTCGATGGCAAATAAGTCGTATCCCATGACTGACCGGAATTGTGAGAGATGAGTAGATAGTTCCCTCCCGAAAACAATAAACTTGGATCTTTAGAATGGATTAAAAAAGGCGAAACAAAAGCTGCAATCAAGTTTGGTTTAATTAATTCTTTCCATTTTCCACCTAGGTTATAGCTCACATACAAATTCTGGTATTGTGAAGAAACATAGAGTATTGAATCATTTAAGGGATTAAATGCATTAAAAGTACCATCAGCCTGGTGAATATTTTTCCAGCCATTGGAATTAGAATAAATGGCAGATTTGTTATCTTGTAAACCACCTAATATATAATTTGATTTTGATGATACATTTCCGGTATAGAATTGCGCACTTAAATATCCCTGGTTGCATGAATAAAAACTATGTGCGAAATCATTTGATCTGAAAAGCCCTCCATCAGTTGCAATATATATTTTATTTGGATCCAGCGGATTGCTGATGATATCATGCAAATCCGCATGAATTTTAATTTTCCAATAAAGCAAATTGAAAAATTGATTACCTGTACCAGTGCTATCCAGATACAAATCAACACCTCCCATAATTATTCTGCTGGAATCATCATCTTTGATATGCAAACATTTGGCATACCAACCCTGGTGTTCACTGATATCTTTGATTGGTATGTAAAAGTTTGCAGCATCAAAACCATCTTTGCTCCTCATCATCGCAATTGTTTTGAAAGCATCTGAATAGGCTGCAATGACTCGTTTAGGATTTGTTTTGTAATTGGCCAACATGATTCTTCCTTGATACAAGGTATCGTTTGGAGTTTGTATTAAATTCCAATTTTGTCCTTCGTCAACAGATTTATAAACCCCATAATGAGTGCCGTTAATACCACCAATTCCTGAATAAAGAATATTGGGATCCTGTTGATCAATGATTAAATCCATTGCCAATGGAAGATCTAAAATTGTAAACCAATTATCTCCGGCATCAACAGATTTGTAAATTCCTAGATTGGTTGCTGCAAATACAATCTTTGGATTTTTAGGATGAATAATGATTTTCCAAACTGCAGTTTGATTACCCTGTGTCCAATCCAAACATAAGTTCCAATGCAAACCTCCATCTATTGACTTTAGAATTCCTAATCCTCTTGAACCTCTTAGCGTTCTTGATTGAATTCCAGCATCGCTTCCGTTGAGATTGTAGATTTCTCCGGTACCTATATAAATAATTTGTGGCTGATCATTTTGAATGGCAATAGATGAGACTGCAATCACTGGATATCCAGTTGCGACATAATGCCACGCATCTGATCCAGTTCCGCCTTTATCTGATTTCCATAACCCTGCACCTGCAGATCCCATCCACAATTGATTTGTATCCTTGGGATTGATTGCAAGACATAAAGTACGCCCAGCGATATTATTGGGTCCTAAACTTTGCCATTTTGGAATAGACCTAAAATTGAACTTGCTTTGCTTAAGAGAAACAGTTTTGAGATATTCTCTATAGAAGTTTGACGAACTTAGACTTTCAAATGGAAATTCCTCTATCAACCACTTATATTGAAAATAATTAAAGCTTTCTTCATTTGATTCAATTTTATTATTCTCGGTATTTTCTAAGTTTAGTTTATTTTTTATCCAAATACTGTTATCAGTACAAGATGTAATGATCGCCATTAATGAAAGAATGGCTAATAAATTCTTACAACGGGTATATCTCATCAGCCTCCACTTCTTTTCGTGTTCTTATAACCTTTCTCTACTAATATTTTAATAATTTTCTCCACTTGATCACCCTGAATAAGAATTTCACCATCTTTTACAGAACCACCGAGTCCACATTTTTGCTTAATGAATTTACACAGATCTTCCATGGCAAGCTGATTTTCTTCCAGACCATAAATTCTGCTTACCGATTTACCCGCCTTCAATTTTGAATATAGTTGAACACGCACTTTTTGTGCACTTTTGGACAACTCTGCATTATCAGAAGTAGTGTCTTCTGGTTTATAATCCTTATTTGTAGAATAAGCCAGGGAGAGTCCTTCTAAAGAGTTGAGTACTTTCTTTTTCATGGTTTAGATAGTATCAATTGAAGTTCCTCCAAGGGATTGTTTGAGTTGTATATCCATTATTCTATGGGCAATACCTGCTGTTGAATCATTAAATTGAAGAACGGACTTTTCAATTTTATCCTTTTCTCCTGTTTGCAAACTTAAACTAATTT
>JAYVIT010000284.1:0-2317 GCA_043769965.1 Saprospiraceae bacterium | reverse complement strand
GAACCGGGTATTTATCATTTTGCTTTTAATGCAAGGGATTGTTTTGGAAATGAAGATAGTTGTTCATTTGATGCAACTATCATTGGAGCACCGCGCGGAGCGATGGCTTGTAAAAATTTAAATATTTCGTTGAATGAAAATTGCGAAGCATTAATCACTCCGGAGATGTTGGTTTCTGGAGTGTGCACAGCCGCAATGATTGTCGAACTTACTCATTATGGGATACCTGTGCCGAATCCAATTGATTCCCATTATCTGTGGCAACATATAGTGGCAACAGTTCGAGATACATTAAATGGCAATTCATGTTGGAGTGATTTGGTTATTGAAGATAAACTTGCACCTGTTATTATATGTAGAGCGGATACAGTGGATTGCAATTTGTTTGATTTGGAGTTTCCACTAAATTATGATGGACACGATTGTAGTCATTATACAGTGAGTACGATTGGTGAGCGAGTCGAGCATTATACTTGTAATGATTTATTTTTGAAAGCAATTTACAGAGATATCGAGATAAAAGATTATCAGGGTATCACCGATCAGTGTACAGATACCATTTATGTTAGACGGATTAAAGCGGATGATGTAATCTTGCCAACTCTTGATTTTTTTAATTTTAGCTGTACAACCAAATACTTGAAGGATCAAAATGGCCATCCGAGTCCATTGGTAACAAGGGTACCATACATTGTTCAGAGTGATGGAAGCATAAATGATATTTGGCCACTGAATGAATTATTGGACTGTCATTTATTTATAAGTTATGAAGATATAGATTTGGGAGAGATAAATTGTGTTCGCAAAATTATGCGTACATGGACAGTCAGGGAATGGTGGTGTAATACAGAAATAATAAGACAATCGAATCAATTGATCATTATATCGGATAAAGAAGGTCCGGTGATCACCCATGCTCCTTATGGTTTTGAAGCAACAACCGGAAGCAGAGATTGTGTAGCGCGTGTATTATTACCATCCATTGAAGCTGAGGATGCTTGTCATAATGATTTGAGAATTGATGTTGCTTATCCCGGTGGAATTTTATTGGATCAAAACGGTGGGTATGTAAATTTACCCGTTGGAGAAGATACTATTTATTATAGAGTATATGATGGATGTTATAATCTTACGGAACATTATATAGTAATTCATGTCAAAGACGTAACTGCTCCGGTTGCCGTTTGCGATCGCAATACAGTAATTGGATTAAATCATTCAGGCTATAATTGGATTCCTGCAGAAGTATTTGATGATGGAAGTTTTGATGAATGCAGTTTACATCATTTTGAAGTTAGACGAATGGATAGTGCTTATTGTGGTACACGAGGATTAGATGATTGGGGTCCCGAAGTAGGATTTTGTTGTGATGATGTTGGACAAATTATTATGGTTGGACTTAAAGCAGTTGATCATAGTGGCAATGAAGCTATTTGTATGGTTAATGTAGAAGTTCAGGATAAAGACAGACCATTGATAACTTGTTTGCCAAACATTACTGTCGATTGTCGCTACGATATTGATTATAATCATTTGGAAGTATTCGGAAAAATTGTGACAGATACGGCCGATCGCGAGAAAATAATTATTGATCCAAGATACTATCATGTCATTGGAGGTCATCCACAGGATGGAATTGTGCAGGATAATTGTCCACCGACCATTTCGGTTAAAGTAGATTTAAGTAATATCAATCAGTGTGGATTAGGATATATAACCAGGGTCTTCGTTGCTGTTGACCAACAAGGTAACTTCAGTGATGTTTGTTATCAATACATTACAGTGATCAATCATGAATCTTTTGACAGCACTGATATTTTTTGGCCGCTTGATTTAGATACATTGGGAATCTGCGATCCGAATGAACTGATACCAGAGCGATTGAGTTCACCATATGATAAACCGGTAGTAAGTGATGATGAATGTAGTCTTATCGGATTGAGTTATGAAGATCAGGTTTTTGCTCCGACACTTCCTGGTGATCCTTGTTTTAAAATTTTGAGAACCTGGAGTGTGATTGATTGGTGTCAAAGGGATATCTATGGAAATATAATCATCTGGTCACATTTACAAATTATAAAAGTAAAAAATGATGTCGATCCAATAATAACAAGAGTAACAGCAGATACTGTTATTTGCAGTTATGATATTAATTGCAAACCGATTGCAGTGAATTTTTCAATTGAAGCTACTGATGATTGTACTCCAATTGATCAGATGTTGTACACATATAAAATAGATTTTTATGGAGATGGCACAATCGATGTGACAATTGCAACACTTGGAGGAAATGTAGCGGAAGGTACCTGGCCAATTG
>JAYVIT010000283.1:0-4865 GCA_043769965.1 Saprospiraceae bacterium | reverse complement strand
ATCTCCAGATCTTTCCACCAACGACAAGAAAAAACAAGAACAAGAAGAATCCGGTGGACTGAGTGCAGACGTAACCAGTGCAGAAAATCATTGTACGATTTTTTCTATTGTTGAATCACCGTTAAATGAAAATATCATTTGGATTGGAACCGATGATGGCAATTTGCAATTGACACGAAACGGCGGAAAAACATGGACAAATTTTTCGTCGAATTATGCATTGACCGGAATTCCATCACAAACATGGATTAGTAGCATCGAAGCTTCGCGTTTCGATACAAACCTTGTGTATGTAACCTTGGACAATCATACCTATGGCGATCATCAAACCTATCTTGCTAAATCAGCAGACATGGGGAAAACATGGACGCGAATAAACAGCAAAGAGTTTACAGGATTTGCGCATAAGATTAAAGAAGATGCAATGAATAGAAATTTACTTTTTCTTGGAACAGAGATGGGTTTGTTTGCAACACTGGATGGAGGTGAGAGTTGGTTCAGGATGAAAAATAATATTCCGGATTATGCATTGGTGAGAGACATTCAAATTCAAGAGAGAGAAAATGCACTGATAGTTGGTACACATGGTCGAGGTATTTATATCATTGACAATATTTCCGCATTGCGTACAATGAACAAAGAACTTGCAGAAAAAGGAGTCGTGTTGTTTGATACAAAAGAAACGGAATTGACTACAGGTAAATACGGTGGTGGTGTTCCAACACCAGGTGGTTGGTATGCTGGTAATCCTGATGAGATTCCACCTTTCCAATATTATTTGAAAGACCGAGTGATGACCGGTGAAGTGAAAATGGATATATTGGATATGGAAGGAAAATTAATTCAAATGCTTCCCGCTGGAAAAAGAAAGGGAATTAATAAGGTGTACTGGAATCAAAGATTAAAACCTGGTAAAGTTGCAGAGGGTGGAACCAAACTCGACTTTGGAGCATTTAGCGCACCTAAAGTTTTACCCGGAAAATACATAGCGAAATTGGTTGTAGATAACAAAGAATTTATAGACACTTTCGAATTGATACACAAAGACAAGCCAGACTTTAAACTCGAAGATCGCAAATTGCAGTACGATGTCAATATGAAGTTTTATTTTATGCATGAACAACTTGCAAGAAGAGTTGAAGATATTAGCAATCAACAAAAAGTCATCCGCGATGTAAAAGACAAAATGAAAAGCAAAAAGAACAAAATACTTGCGGAAGATTATCTCACCCAACTTGAAAATTTGCGAAGTACTTTATTGGGCACAAAACAAAAATCCATTTTTGCAGATGAAAAGAAATTACGTGAATTAATTTCTGAAGCATATGGAGAAACAGTTGGTGAAGAACAAAGACCCTCGAATCTCGTTGTCGGCAGAGTAGCAGGATTGCAAAAAGATGTGGATAAAGCGGATGTGGATCATAAAATGCTGAAGGAAAAATTTCAAACGAAATTTGACAATGCGATTAAACAGGAGAAAATTATAAGAGATCTCAAACCTTAGATAAAAATTATAAATCACATAGGCACAGAGGACACATAGATTTTGTATTCCTATGTGCTCTATGTGCCTATGTGGTTTATCCTAAAAAAATTACAAACTTTTCGTCCTCCCGCCATCCACCGGCAAATTTATTCCCGTAATATAAGACGCCAATGGACTTGCCAAAAACGCAACTGCATTTGCAATTTCGTTTGCTTGTGCGAAGCGTTTCATGGGAATGGTGGCAATCATCTTATCGATGATCTCCAAGTGAGTGACTTGATGAAGTGAGGATTCTTTGGCAATGATTGCATCCAAACGTTCGGTTTGCGTTGCACCAGGTAGTACATTATTTACAGTAATGTTGAATGATGCTAATTCATTTGAAAGTGTTTTAGCCCAATTGGCAACAGCAGCCCTGATTGTATTAGATACACCTAAATTTTCAATAGGTTGTTTTACTGAAGTTGAAATGATGTTTATAATACGACCATAATGTGCATCCTTCATTCCTTGTATTACATTGGTAGCAAGTACATGATTGCAGATGAGATGTTTGCGGAAGGCAGATTCAAAATGATTTTGGTCTGCACCTACTATTGGACCTGCGGCTGGTCCACCTGTATTATTCACCAGAATTTGTACAGGATGATTCATAACCAGTAATTGAATTATTTTATTCAATTCATCCGGATCAGACATATCTGCAACTAATGCATCGTGATGTTGATGATTGGATTTTGGAAGCTGGCTGATTATTTCTTCCAATGCGACAGCGTTTCTTGCTAATAAAGTAACGGAGGCTCCTGCATTTGCTAATGCAATCGCGCATGCTTTACCGATACCTTTACTGGCACCACAGACTAATGCATGTTTATTTTCTAATTGAATGTTTAACATTATCGTAATAAAGTTACGGTTCCTTTTAAAGTTCCCTTCTTAGGTCCATCACAATCTTTATATTCTAATTCACAGATGTACATATATGTATCCATCGGCACATTTGTATCTGGAATCCATTTCGCATTGATATCATTAATTTCATCCAGCTTTTGACCCCATCTGTTATAAATGTATAATTTCAGTGAAATGATAGAATCTCTTTTCAATTCATTGATCAAAGGATTAAAAGTTCTATTATCCGGTTCACCATTAGGAAAAAAAACATTTGGAAATTTTAGAAGGCTATCAAGAATTACATTTTGAGATTTAAGTTCTTTAGTTTGGAAAAGGGTATCACATTTTGTAATCGCAATCAAAGAATAGATTCCAGGATTAGAGACCTTTATTATTTTTGAAGTTTCATTTGTATTCCAGGTGAAACTCAAGCATGAATCGCATTCTGCAATCAGTTCAACAGACTTTCCATAACAAATACCATCTGGCCCTGAAATTTCTAATGTTGATTCAACATTAAGGATGACCACCTGTGTTGAATCCAATAATGTGGTATGACAAGAATCATTTAATTTTATTGTTACAAAAACTTTTCCGGGATTGGATATTTCTATCGTTTCTGTTGTTTGACCAGTGCTCCATTCAATATTACCTTTATTATAGGGTGGTGGTATACTTATTAAATTATTTTGTCCCTGACAAGTAATGGAAATGATATCTGGAATGAGATCGATTTGTGGAGGAGATATTTCAATCATCTCAAAATCATCCACAAAATAATAAATAGGTTCACTTGCGGGATTTGCAGGAGGCAAGCCTCCTCCACTGATAAATGTAGTATCACCTAACCCTAATGCACGAAATCTGCCAACTATAAAATGATCTTCACCACCTTGAGCGAGATATTCAAAACTGAATTTCCGGTATCCGGTATGAGAGATAAAATCGCCATCATTGGATTGAAATGTTGGAATAATTTGTTTAAGTGGTTCGCTTTGAAAATATTCAGCAGGTCCTTTTTGAATATATACACCAATTTCATCAATGATATATTTTAAATTTCGGAGATCTGGTCTGATCATAAAACTAAACTGATATTTTGCTCCTGCTTTTAAACACTCTGTAAAATGATTAGTGAGATATTCGTACTTTGGGAAACCCAGAAAAAATCCACCATGTTCTTTCCCGTTATAAGGAGCTATTGATTGGAAATCAGGAGTGCCATATGTGGCTGCATTCCAGTCAGCAGGATCGTTTGCACCAGAACCTATACCCAGTTCTTTAAAGCCTCTGCTATCGCATTTGGCACAGTCTTCGAAACCCGGATTAGGAATCAGATTTTGTCCAAAGGATTGAGTTGAAAATGCACAAATTAAAAGGGGCCAAATTAATTTCACCATAAAACTATTTTGCAAAACGAAGATATGCTATTTTTACTAAGTAACTAATCAATGGCACAGCAGTTTTGGACCTTTCATGACCAGTCCGGGACGGAACATACCTTTGGTATTTTCCACGGTGAGGATAGTGGACATTTTGTAGCTTATCTGGATGACCGGGTGATGATCATTGATTTTGGCATTCTGGATGATAAGACTTATAATTTTTTCTTTGAACGTGAATTACTCAAATTGGATATCCAAAAAAAGGAGCAGGAGTTTATATATACATTGAATGTGGATAAAGAAACGAATACGGAATTAAATGTAGAAATCAAGACAGAGCGAAAAGATGAAATTCATATCATTATCCTGATCATCATAATTGTGATTGTAGTTTTTTTGACCTTGTATTTTAGGTTGAGGAATTTGAGTTAAGATTTATGATGTCCATTTGTAGGTGCTTCTCTGTTTGAAAATTCATTGCGCCTCTTACCGGGGGTTGCACCCCCGGCTATTATTATTCAAGCCCTCCGGGCTTGGAATTAAAAAATTAAATTCTAATCGAAATGTTGTTGGTTCAAGCCTGCCTAAAGGCGGCAGGCAGGCGTCCAGCTTGAACCTCCTCGCGTGAAGGCGCGTCCCGCTTGAACCTATTCGGGTGAGGAACGTCCCGCTTGAGCCTATTCGGGTGAGGAACGTCCCGCTTGAGCCTATTAGTTAATCTCGTGTGAGCGTCCCGCTTGCGAAATGTTGTTGGTTCAAGCCTGCCTAAAGGCGGCAGGCAGGCGTCCCGCTTGAACCTTATGGCGCAAAGCATCTTCGCTTGAAACTATTTTTTTTTATAAAAAAACAATCCCGATGTTTTTTCAAACACCGGGATCTATTTTTACCTATTACTTTTTGAATTAATTGCTAATTGCTAATTGCTTTTTTCTATTCCGAAACTACTTCAAAAGTAAGTTTCGTATGAACGTCTTTGTGAAAATCAATCATGGCTGTATATGTGCCAGTTGTTTTCACTTCTTCATCGATGTGAATTTTTTTGCGTTCGACATCGAGATTGAATTGTTCTTTTAATGCAGCAGCTAATTGAACATTGGTTA
>JAYVIT010000282.1:0-2674 GCA_043769965.1 Saprospiraceae bacterium | reverse complement strand
CAGTGAATCAAAAGTTCCTTCTAGTACTAAACTTGGATAAATATGCCCTACGCAAAATTCATCCAGGGATACATTGATTGTATCATTGCAATTCATCTGAGGTGCTGCCACATCAGAAATATGCACCTGAAAAGTATCTGTACAAGCAGGTCCTCCTGCTATGACCTGAAAGTATAGTGTATAATCACCAGGAGTAATTCCCCACTGAACATCGTATCCAGGAACACCACCAAGAAAAGTAATTGTAGGACCTGGAGGAGTAACAGATAATTGATAGGTATACGCTCCATTATATGGAATGATCTGGAAAGTATCTCGTTCGCCTGTACAAGTTAACGATGGCACTCCAGTCAAAGGTGATGGTACACCACAAGGTTGTGCAAAGGCAACATTGCTGATAAATAGAAGCAAAATTGCCTTTAGCCATACAAACCTCCCAAATGATAAGCAAGTGGTTTGTGTAAGTAATGGTTTATTCATAATCTGATATTTATAAAATTCGTTTTTGCTCAATTGCATTAATACCAGGTGTGTAAAGACCTGGAAATCTTATTGTGTAATTCTGGTGGGGGGCATTATTGATACCTCATCTAATTGGTCATAGACCGATGCTGTATCATGTTGCTTCTTGAGCAAGTAACATTCCAAAAATGAGTCGAATTATTTTAGGCGTGAATGGTTTTCTTAATGTATTAGTAGTCTTTCCTTTTAATTGATAATTATTAATTCATAACCAATAATTTACATGTGGTTTTAATCATTAATGAGTGAAAAAAAATTATGTAATTATATTATTAGCCATTTTGAAGAAGGTCAAGATTTGAGAAATATGACCAGATCCTTCCAAAAAGGCTTATTAATTACTGTTTAGGGTGAAAAACTCAATATAAAAGGAAGAAGCCATGCAAATTGCATGGCTTCTTCCTTTTATTCTAATTTTTATATCCGGTCTAATTCATTCCGGATGAATATTGATTTAATCCATAATGATCATTCGTTTGGTTTCAGAATGATTAGCCGCATCCAACTGATAATATAATACCCCGGTTGCATTTAAATCAGATCTTTTGACTTTTAAAATATTGATTCCTTTGGTTCCTTTCACTTCATAAACTCTCAATATCTTTCCAGTTACTTCATACAAGCTCAATTTGACTGGCCCTGCTTCTGGTAATCTGAAACTGATATTAGTCTCCTGGCTAAAAGGATTCGGTGTATTTTGATACAATTCAAAGATTCCACTCTCGATAATTCCTTTTTCGGTACGAACTCCAAGGCTAATGTCTTTTACATTCAACTGAGCATCATAAGCTTCAGCAGAGGTTACATCACCAGTAATGGCTATTGAATTTCCAATTTTAGCATTAGCTGAGGCATGGAAGACCAAGGTAAACAGAACTGTATTTTTATCCACAGTTTGTGCTTCCCTTTCATTCCAGCTTGTTGTGATAATACCATTATTAATATTATTGGTACCAAAATTTGATTCATCTATAGAAAGGACTCCAGCTTCGATTTTATCGAATGTTAGTACCTGACGGTCATACTTCACAGTGAATTGGAAACCAGTAATATCATTGAAATCTTTTGATTTGAATTCAACTCTATAAAGTTCTCCAGCTACAGTTGTACGATCATCAATTTCTAAATGCAATTTGCCATTGCTTCTGGATGTACTTCCAGATACATTATGACCTCTTGCATTGTTTGTTACATCGCCCACTTTGATTGCAATAAAATCTTTAATCACTTCACCTGCAACCGGCATTGGAATCAAGACTTGTCTGGCGCATTCCATGGGTCAAGTGGCTCAATGGTAAAGTTCTTAGGGACAAAAGTCCAGGAATCCATTTTTCCAAACTTTGTGATTATTCCCAAAATGAGTTTTCTGATTTCAGAAACGTCAGAAGCAGTTACATTTTTGCTGGCATTGACATCAGCAGCAATTAATTTATAACCATTGTTCAAACTTTCAATTCCAAGTATATGTCGTTGTATTTTGACGATATCAGCAGTGCTCACACCATTTAAAGGATCATCCGTTCTAGTTGGTTTTACAACATATTCAACTGATGCACCAAAATGCAAGTCACCAAATAAATACTGTCCATTGCTGGAAGTAGTCATTTGTTTTTTCATAATAGATGACTGCAGTAATTGAACTTCTGCATCTTGAGTACCCTCATCATTTGGAGTTTTTAATTCTCCGGTTATTCTACCAAAAGAACCAACATCAGGACAAACATTTTGAGGATCCTGAACAATTACAGTGGTTTTACAACAATCGACATTTCCTTCTTCATCTTCAACACAGATTGTAACAGGCAAGATCAATTCATCATTGATTTGATTGGATACAAAATCATCACAACAAATAGTCATGCTATCAGAAGTAAAATCTTTAAAATACATTCTTAGATTTTGTGGATCTGTGCAATTATCAAAGCTTCCAGCATCCAGATCTCTTGCCCAAATTGTAATGCAACCTGAACTTGGCATTACAGTAGTAATTACCCCAAGGTGACAATAAGGAGTTGGAGCTTTGCAATCTTTAATTTCAAAGAGCTGACAATTAGCAGCAATGTTGCCACATCCATCTTCTACAAACCAACAGATTTTATGAATTCCAATTGGGTAAGTTCCACTTGCATCAAATGGATTATTTTCATCTTCT
>JAYVIT010000281.1:0-10910 GCA_043769965.1 Saprospiraceae bacterium | reverse complement strand
GATGGTAGAAGAAGAATTAAGAATGAAAGAATTGTTTTTTTAATTTTTAATTTTTAATTGCCCATTGCCTTTGCCCCTTTTCTTCATTCCAAAGGCGGATTATCCTCTTCATCTGAATACATCGAAGTTTCCTGTCTTGATTCAGCAGGAGGAGGAGGCGTCGGAAGTTCGCTTTCTTTTGCTTTGACAGATTTGGTAGCATGAGGCACGAGTAGCAATCGTTGCTTTTCAATCAATTCACCCGTCACCAAGCAAATGCCATAGGATTTATTTTTGATCCTGACCAAAGCCATTTCAAGGTTATGTATGAAGTTCTTTTGGCGCTCTGCCATCTTAGTGAGGAACTCTATTTCAGTATGTATGGAGCTATCATCAAACCAGTCGCCTCCCTGCTCATCGGCCATATTGTCCCGCAACTCCATCATTTGCTGTTCAATATCTTCCAACTCGCGCTTAGTGCTCTCTAGCTTATCGTCGATGAGTTTTTTAAATTCCATCAATTCTTCATCCGAATATCTGGTCTTCATGTTATTAGAATTTTGGCCAAAATTAGAGAGATTATAGTTGATCCCATGAAAATTTTATTAAACTGCCTAAAATAATATCAAATTAATGGTTTATTGAATATTATATATTAAATAAAATCATATTTATAGCTCAATTTTGATCTGTTTTCATTGGAAAGATTGAAATTTGCTTGCCGGTTAAACGGGTTCTGGTGTCAACTTAAATGTATTGAATGGATTTCAAGATGGTCAGGATTATTTGAAATGGTTAATGATTTTGTCTTTTCAATCAGAAGTCAATGATCGATCTATAGAATATTTTATCATTAATTTTCAAGTCCAAGTTTCAAATTGTAAAAAATTTTACATAACTTTGGGGATGCTTTTTGGTTTCTATGTAATTTGAAATTTTGAAGCATTTTTACCACGACATTACTTGCACTCTAAAGCCTTCAAACAGCGAATAAATTTTTTGGTGATTTTGTGATTTGTGTATCAACCACAAATTTGAAATCAAACGTGTTCTTTTATACATGTTTTGAAAACAGTGACTTGATATTCTTGTTAATTTAAATTATAAGGCGTCAGAAGAGTTATTGAAATCATAGGCGAAATAGGCGTAAAATCCTGTTTGAATTCGATAAAACTCTTGATAACATATTTATTTTATTTATATTTGTACTTGATTTAATCCATGAACATAAATTTATTTTCCAATGAAAAACCTGTTTAAAAAAAGGAATTCCAGGGAAGAAGAGAAAACTGAGAAGAAAAAAGGTATTTTCAATTTAACTAAAGAAAATCCAGAAACCGAACCAGTAATCGAATTAAGACCTACAGGCGATTTCCTTGAAACCGATGAAGACTTAGGGTATTGTTAGATTAGAGTACCGGTAATAATTCTTATTCGAATAGGCGCGAATGGATTTATTATCAAACTCAAGGCCTTCTAAAACATTTTCTTCCGTTTTAAAAATGCTATCATAGTAAATACCACCAAAGTAATTCCTATCCACCACATGAGATAGCCATATTTCCATTTTAACTCAGGCATATTTTCGAAATTCATGCCGTATACCCCAGTAAAGAATAATATAGGTATAGATACAGTTGAGACCACCGTCAACCATTTCATATCCTTATTCATGTTGAGGTTTGCTTTACTCATCACCAATTCCCTGATTCCATTGATTAATTCCCGCTGATTATCCAGTGACTCAATGATATGTTGGATGTTATCTTGTAAATCTCTGATGAATAAAAAGGAAGAATCATTGATCAAATTAGTCTCCAGGTTTTTGATTTGGTTAACTTCCTCTCGTAGTGGGTATACAAATCGTTTTAGGCTGATGATATTATTTCTTAGGATATGCAATTCATCCAAACTCAATTTGGAATCTTTTTGCACAACTTTATCTTCAAGCAATTCTATTTCTTCATGGAAAGCTTCAAGGATTATAAAATATTTATCAACGATATAGTCCAATATGGCATAAAACAGATAATCAGTTCCCCGGGTCCGGATTCTCGAAACTTCCATTTTCATTCGTTCCCGGATCACTGCAAAACTATCATCGGGATCTTCCTGAAAACTAATAAGAATCTGTTTGGTGAAATAGATAGAAATCTGTTCTTTCTTGAGGACTTTTGTTTCTTTATTGTAAGATAGACCGCAAATGATTGCAAACATAGACGAATCATAGTCCTCAATCTTAATTCGCTGACCAGGGTCCAGTATGTCTTCCAAAATCAACTTGTGAATGTTAAAACAATCACCCAATCGACTAATAAGACCTACATCGTGTATTCCTTTTAAGTCAAACCAATATTGAAATTCGGGAAGTAATGGAGTACGAAAAGATTCTTCCTGAGTTAATGAAATTAATTCCTTTTGATTATACTTGTAAGCTTGAAGTATAGCTTTCTGGGTTTTTACCTCTCCTGTAAAGACCAGACTGCCCGGGGAAAGACCAATTTTCTTTTTCTTTGTCATTTTATTTTATAAATCAGTTGCAAAGTAAACAGAGTCGTACAAAAAAGAAAGGGCAATTGCAAGGAATTGAGTTCTTTCATCTCAAACTCTAAAGTTTAGTTCAGTCAACTTAGCCAACTTTTAAGGCGATTCAAACGTATTATTATATCTTGGGTAATTGAATTTTAGAAAAAGTTGCCCAATTATTAAAAATTTGTACTTTTAGGAGGTGAAAACAATACAGTTATTTGTTTGGACTTGTTTTTCAGTGGCACTATGCGCTCAATCAAACAACTCGTTCACAGGTGTTCAATCGGTTCGGAAAGGAATCATTTATAAAACCGAATGGTCCATTGAAGGTGCTCTTCATACCAATGGTTTTTATATAGGCTATAACAGAGGAAAAATAAAGAGTTATCATACAATGACCTATCTGCATTTCGATTTAGGTTTGCTTTTTCACCCAAAAGAAACCCGTTCATCAAAAGCCAATAATTCCGGTTTTAAAACTTTTAATGCCTATAAATTCGGCAAGCAAAATCAACTTATAAATCTCAGAATAGGCCGGGGTATTATTCGAACACTTACTGAAAAGAATAGAACAAAGGGCATTGCGATTGGATTAAAGTTAGAAGGTGGCATTGATCTTGGTTTACTCAAGCCTTATTATTTAAAGCTCTATGAGGAACTTGATGGAAGAGCATATATCGTTGATAGAAAATATACGGAAGGAGATAAAAATTTCCTGGACCCCAACAGCATACTTGGATCTTCTGGTTTTTTCAAAGGATTTGGTGAATTGAGCATAGTTCCGGGAGCATATGGAAGAATAGCTCTTAGAATGGATCCGGGAGCTTTTGAAAAAATGGCTTTTAGTTATGAAGCCGGTATTCAAATTGATCTCTATTCCAGGCGACCATCTATTATGATTATTGAAAGCAATCCGCTGAGCTACATAAACTTTTACATCAATTTGCAGTTAGGAAGCAGGAAAAACTAAGCATCATCGCTCTTCTTAATTATTCAATACCGATTACTATTTCATGATTGAATTAGATCTGATACAGGAGACCCAAAGCAGGCCAAGACGACCGGATTGGCTCCGCGTCAAACTGCCAATTGGAGAAGACTATCGCAGAGTAAGGGAATTGGTTGATGAATACAAACTACATACCATCTGCCAAAGTGGTAATTGTCCAAATATGGGGGAATGCTGGGGAGCAGGTACTGCCACATTTATGATCCTTGGCAATGTGTGCACCCGCTCATGCAGCTTTTGTGCAGTGAAAACAGGACGACCAACTGAATATGATACTGACGAACCCAGACGAGTTGCCGAAGCGATCCGCTTAATGAAAGTCAAACACGCTGTAATCACTTCTGTAAACCGAGATGAACTGGCGGATAGAGGGGCAGAAATTTGGTATCAAACAGTTTCTGCAGTCAAAAATGAATGTCCTCAAACAACCATTGAAACATTGATTCCAGATGTGAAAGGCAATTGGGAGGCCTTGATACGAATGATCAGTGCGGGTCAGGAAGTGGTGTCACATAATATGGAAACAGTAGAAAGACTTTATCGATTGGTAAGGCCACAGGCCAGGTACCAAAGGAGTCTTGAACAAATACAAAAGACAAAAGACTTTGGAAAAAGGACCAAATCAGGTATCATGCTTGGCTTGGGTGAGCAAAAAGAAGAGGTCTTAAAATCAATGGATGATCTGGTGAATTCAGGTTGTGATGTACTGACTTTGGGTCAATATCTACAGCCTACTAAAATGCATTTGGAAGTGGCTGATTTCATCCATCCTGACCAATTTGCGGAGTATAAAGTAATCGGTTTGGAAAAAGGTTTCAAATATGTGGAAAGTGGACCTATGGTAAGAAGTAGCTATCATGCAGAGCGCCATCTGGACTAATTTTAATCAAATACTGGACTTGTTACCATTTTAGCGTTTAATTATCAGTGTTTACCCTGAGTCTTATGTCGATATTTTTCACTCTCTTTGCAGTGAAATAAGCTTTTTTATAGTGATGAGATATTTAATTCTGTTTTGTTTGATTTTTTTGGGCTGTTTAGCCAGTGCTCAAGTTTATACGGTCAATTCAGCCAATGACGTGGATGATGGCATGTGTGATGGCGTTCATTGTAGTCTTAGGGAAGCTATCAATGCTTCAGAGTCGGATGCCGGACCTAGTGTAATTAATTTTAATATACCTGGAGCTGGGGTTATGGCTATTAATCCTACCGGACCTTTTCCAACGGTCACAAAAGATGATTTAACCATATTGGGAGAAACTCAGCCCGGTGGACCGGGGACAATTTTAATAGATTTTAATTTCAGAGATTTTCTAGGAATTGGATTCTGGGATATCCTTGGTAAGAATTTTTATTTAAGTGGAATAGATTTCACTGACTTCCAATTCAAAAATTTGACCGATCACATTATGCAGTTCGGGGATTTGGTAAACAATTCATCAAATAGTCGGATTTACAATTGCGGTTTCTTACAAGATAACTTCGTAATGCCTGAACCACCAGTTAAAAAACTTATCAATGTTTTAAAGGCAGATAATCTTAGTATATCCAATTGTATTTTTGGTACTGATCGGGCTAAGTCAAATATCTATTTTATGTATGGATATATTTCGATAGATGGAAACCAAGGCTCTGGTGTGGTTACCATTGATTCAAATATTTTTGTCAACAAAGTCAAAGCAATAGAATTTAATGGTGGACAGATTTCCATTTCTAAAAATCTTTTTGGGGCAGTGGATACTTCAAAAGCAGCAAATTTGTTAGATCCTTCAAATGCTATTGTTGGTCTATTTCAAGACTGGCCAGTAAATATGACTGACAACTTCTTTTTTGGCTTTACAAATACTGCCATTAGTGTTTTATCTAACAATATATTGAGTATAAATAAAAATAGATTTTATAATGACACTTTAATAGATATTGATATTGTAGGAGGAGGAAATGGAAGTGATCAGGTTTTTGTGGTGGATAATTATGCACGAAATGGAAAACAATTTCTTTCATCACGGGATATGAATGAAATCAATATGGAACGAAATAATATCAGTTTATACGGTTCCGTTTTTTACAATCAAAATAATCCACTCAATCAAAAAATCAGGCACATCGACAATCGAATGACGTGTATCAATAATCAAGTCATTGTCATGGATCCTGCTTTATTTCCTTCTCATTTAATTCCAGTTATTAGTACAGTAAACAGAAATCAGGTTACCGGTACGGGACGACCAAATGATAGCGTGGTCGTATATTCCCACAACAGGTTAGTTTGTCCGAATACGGTTTGTCATGCCGGTGTGGAACTGGGCAGAACACGCATTGATGGCGCTGGCAATTGGGTTTTGAATGCTGCATATCCAAATCGAACTACAATATCCGCTTTTCAATATGATAGCAATCCAAATCAAAGACCAACTTTGTATTCAGAGTTTTCTACCTGTTATCAATGTCCGGGTTTGGTTAAAATAAATTTCGATACTTCGGCTTGTACTGGTCAATCCATTATCTATAGAGGTAAGGCTTATTCGGATTTAAATCCTTATGACTCCATTGCAGTGGCAGGAGACAAGTTGAGTATTTGTGATTCCGTGATCATTGTAAACATAAAAGTGAATACCGGTTACCGATCGCAAATAAATCCAAAAATTTGTTATGATAGTACTGATACCTTCGGCCCGATTGGCAATCAGGTTTCAATAAATAGAAATCATCTCATTGATTCACTAAAATTAAAATCAATTTTTGGTTGTGATAGCGTCATTACCATTATTGGTCAGGAAGTTGGCTTTGCTACTTTTAATCAAACCATTTGTGATAATGCATCTGTGAATATTTTTGGAACCATCTTTGATAAAAACAATACATTAGGTACAGCAATCGGAAAAGGACTTGCAGTAGCAGGATGTGATAGTGTTGTTTCTGTGCAATTACAGATCAATAATTTTACTGAATACTTTTTAAATCAGATAATGTGTCCGGGTACAGATACATTGGTGCAAGGACAATTATTTAATCAGGCCCGTCCATCAGGAGATGTCACAATGCCAGGTGGTTCAAGCACAGGCTGCGATAGCTTGATTCACGTGAGTTTAACCTACCCGAATAATGTAGGATCTTATTCTGCTACCATCTGTCCAGAAGATAGTGCTCTGGTTGGAAGTACCTATTTTTTCAAAACAAATCCAAGTGGACAAGTTACTCTCAGTGGTGGATCGAGTTTTGGTTGTGATAGTATTATTAATGTCAATATAAATTTTCATCCTGTTGCACAAGGCACTTATACTAATTCAATATGTACAGGAGATAGTGTAACTATTCTAGGCCGTGTCTTTTCAAATCAAAATACAAGTGCTGTTATCACTATACCAAAAGGTTCGAGCAAAGGGTGCGATACTACTGTTACGATTAACATCGGTATATTACAAAATGCACAAGGAAGTTATACAGAACAAATTTGCAGGGATGATACAGTAAGCATCTTTGGCGAACAGTTTTTTTTCGGAAAACCTACAGGTTCCATAACTCGAAATAATCAGGCGGCTAATGGTTGCGATTCTACCATATCAGTAAGTATCACTTTCTATCAGGATGCGATTGGAACTTTTGATACCACCGTTTGTAACAATCAAACAGTGACTTTGTATGGACAAACATTTTCAATATCCGATTCTACTGGTAGTTTTAAAATTCCTAATATTGCTTTGCACGGGTGTGATAGTTTCTTGACTGTTAATGTTCATTTCATTCCGGAAGTAAGAGCAACCTTTACCCCCACGATTTGTAGAAAGGACAGTGTAAGAGTTGGCACACAAGTATTTACTGCAAACAATCCGAATGGAGTGGTGCGATTAACCGGGCAATCTGTTGCTGGTTGTGATAGTGTAGTTACAGTTGCTTTGAATATCAATCCAACTATATTTTTGGATTTTACTGCGAATGAATTGAAATGTAATCTTGCCAACACCGGTGAATTAGTCTTGGATGATATACGCGGTGGTTCCGGTAATTTTAGAGTTTCCATTGATGGTGGTGCACTACTAAATTACACTCAGGGTCAAATGATCGGTGGTCTTTCTCAAGGCACTCATACCATACGCATCAGCGATGCATTGTCCTGCGACACTTCATATAGTTTTACTATAAATAATTCAGCAATACTGTCTTTACAATTGCCCAATGATACCACTATCAAAAAAGGCAGTGCAATTAACATCGTTGCTTCAATCAATTTTAGTAATCCATCAAACATTGTTTGGGATCCAACCACATTTCTGAGTTGCACCAATTGTTTGAATCCACAAGCTCAACCCGATCAAACAACAACATACATGTTGACAGTAACTGATCAAAATGGTTGTACCATCAAAGATGCTATGACGATCATCGTTTTCGTGGATGAAGCAGATATTTATGTACCCAATGCATTTTCTCCTAATGGCGATCAGGTCAATGATGTATTCAAACCGGTATTTAAAGATGATTTAAAAACCAGAATAACAGTTTTCCAGATTTTTGATCGTTGGGGTAATCTTTTGTATGAACGCAACAATGGTATGAATGGCGAAGAAATTGGTTGGAATGGTGAAGTTGACAAAGAAAAAGTAAATCCCGGTGTTTACGTTTATGCCATTCAATTTATTGGTGAAGATGGTGTAGCGAAATGGAAGACGGGAGATGTGGCGCTGATACGCTAAAAAAAGAATATAAAACTGACCGCCGACGACTGTTGATTGGAAATTAACGATTTACCTTTCTTACAACTTATTGCAATTATACAACTTAAGGATTTTAGGCTAAGTATAATCAGGCAATTCGTAAATTTGAATTTGCAATTGAAAATTATCGGCGGTCGGTCGTCAGCGGTCAAAATCCTTCTAATGAGATCATTTATACTTTTCATTTCAATTTTTTTTAGTACGATCCTCGGCGCTCAGATTTATATTGTCAATACTTCAGATGATTCTGATGATGGTATATGCAACGGACTACATTGTAGTTTTAGGGAAGCAGTTAATGCCTCAGAAGGAGATGGAGTGGCCAGTACTATTAATTTTAATATACCTGGAACTGGTCCACATTCAATAGTACCAAATGGACCTTTCCCAACTATAACTAAAGACGATCTAAGTATCTTGGGGAATAGTCAGCCAGGTGCGCCGGGCGCAATAATCATAGATTTTAACTTTAGGAAATTTGCAGGGAACCCATTTTGGAGAGTTAATGCGAAACGATTTCAACTGACAGGTATAGAATTTGCTGATTTTTATTTTTTTAATGATGGCGACTGCATTTTTCAATTCGGTGATGTTTTTAATGCATCAGATTGTAAAATATCCCTTTGTTCTTTCATAAATAGTGAATGGAATGATAAAAGAACCCAGTATTTAATTTATATTATAGGTGCTAATGATATAAATATAACAAATAATAATTTTGGAACAGATCATTCCAGATCTTTTATCTCAAAATTAGGCGGTTGTATTTCAATAAGCAGTTTTCAACAAATAGGTAAAGTTACAATTGCTTCTAATTTGTTTGTAAATAAGTTAAGAGCCATAGAATGTCTGGCAGGTGATATCAATATTTCTAAAAATATTTTTGGCGCTCTTGATACTTTCAAGGCAGTCAACTTTTTAAATCCTGAATTAGCAATTTGGGCCACCTATTTATATGGTGGGGTAATAAATGATAATTTTTTCTTTGGTTATGGAAATGGGGCCTTGTCTATACAGCATACGTATGGGTATTTAACTATTTCAAAAAATAGATTTTACGACAACACCGGCCCGGGAGTCGTATATCTTTACTCGAATTCAAACAGTCCTGTTTACATTACAAATAACTATGCAACACTTCAATCAAATAATTCTTTAAACAAACCTCACACGTTCATTCATGGTTTAGATAACATTACATTATTTGTTGAAAGAAATGAAATAAGTAATTATGGCACTTTTTTAATAGCTGAAGCTCCGCAAAATTATTTATTTACCAGATATAGGCATATTGGAAATAAATTAAAATGCATGTGGGCCAACGCAGTTGTAATGAAAGGACATCCCAGACCTACAATAAGCTCAGTCAATAGTAATTTAATAACAGGAATCGGTAATCCTAATGATAGTATTGTGGTTTATTCAAATAGCAGATTAACCTGTCCTGAAGCAATTTGTCAAGGTGGAGTTGAATTGGGAAGAACACATGCGGATACTTCAGGAAATTGGATATTAAATGCAACTTCTATAAATAATTCAAGCATTTCTGCTTTCCAATATAGTATTGATCCAAATGTAAAGCCCTATATTTATTCAGAATTTTCTGATTGCAATCAATTAATCATTCAAAATGATGATCCCATATCTAATTCGGATTCAAATATTATAAAAGTATATCCAAATCCCGTATCTGATCAATTAAAAATTGAATTGAATGAATCAGAGCCATTAACAATCCTGATTTACAATTCCAACGGTCATGAGCTAAGTCAACAATTCACGAATTCAAAATTTATTGAAATTGACTTGTATAATTTTAATCCGGGCATTTATTATTTGCAATTCCTCAGCAATGATTTTCAGCAGATTAAAAAGATTATCAAAAATTAATAATTATGACAGCGAAGCGGACATCCAGCAGACTTGCGGGACAAGTTTCGCTATTTTCAATGGTCAACCTGCCTGTTTTCTATGGATTAACCAACCTTTGAATTAAATTTTTTTTCATACATACTTTTATCTCGAACAATTGCAAACATACGGAGGACAATTTTATTTCGAATATTGTTTCTTACCAACATTGGGGATTTACCTTCTGCTAATTTTCGATGGTAATAATCTTGGAATTCTTCCTTAGCTAATATGGCCGATCTAGCACATAAATCAAGTAATGTCTTAAGTTTTTTATTTGCTTTATGGCTTACGTGCGCTTTACCTTTTCGTTTACCGGAGCTATAACTAAAAGGTGCTACACCGCTATGGCAAGCAATTTTTTTGCCATTTGCAAAATCCTTAAACTCATTGGTTTCTACAATAAAAGCTATTGAAGTAACAGGTCCTACTCCTTGGATGGAATCAATCCTATTAAACATTTCATTCAAGTCTTTATCATTCTTAATCAATTCCATTATTTTGGCTTCAATAGTGTCGATAGCCTTCTTCGTTTGCTCTATCACTTTATGGCAAACTTTCTCAACTGATACATATATTGTTGTTGAACTAAATTCTTCCATCTCTTTCATGGGATTTTCTAAAGCCACACGATTTGCTACCAATCTATCCCTACAACCAATTAAAGCTTTGTAACTATTCAGTAGTAAAAATACAGAAAACTGTGAGTTCATAACATGTTTTGAGTACTTATTTTTTAGATTTAAAAAACAGTCAGTTTTCCAATT
>JAYVIT010000280.1:0-2667 GCA_043769965.1 Saprospiraceae bacterium | reverse complement strand
GCTGAAGGTGAACCAAACATTGTTCGTTGATAAAATCGTAACATATACACAGCACCGAATATCAAAGTCAATGCCGCCATTAATCCAAGTAAAAGTCTGAATTCTGTTATTGTCCAAATAATATAAAACTCACCGATAAAACCGGCGGTAAGAGGCAGTCCAACAGCCGACAGCAGAATAATGAAAAAATACGTAGAGAATCTCGGATTTATTTTCGCAATACCTGAACTCGAATCAATTGAAGAATCATTAGTCCTTCTCGTAATTACATCTGCTACAAAAAACAAACCTGCTGCTGCGAGGCCATGTGCAATCATCGCAAACAAACCGCCTTGTATTCCTTTGTTTGTCATGGTTAATATACCTGCTGCAATCAAACCCATGTGGGATAATGATGAATAAGCCAAAAGACGAAACATATCTTTTTGTCGCCAGGCAATCAATGCACCATAAATCACACCGATCAAACAAATGAAGATCAGAATGTATCGCCAGTCATGTAAAGCTTCTTTAAATAAATAATTAAAACGAATGAGACCGAATACTCCCATTTTTGACATCACCCCCGCAATGATCATAAGTGTTGGTTTGTCAGATTGTGCATACAGATCTGCCTGCCAAGTATGAAATGGAAAAATCGGCGACTTAATGAAAAATGCAATCAGAAATGCAATCACCAACCATTGCTGATATTCATTACCAAATTTATTGTTATAAAAATCACTCCAGGTTTCAAGTTTTAATTCCGGCAGCATATTTGATTGAAGGAATAAAATAGCAGCAAGCATCAACAAACCTCCAAATGCTGTATACAGAAAAAATTTGAACACAGCAGGTTTACGCTTTGGACCACCATTATTTAAAACAATGAAATACACCGGTAGTAATGCAAGCTCGAAGAAAACAAAAAATGTAATTGGATTTTGTGCGCAGAAGAATCCATTTAGTCCAGCATGTGTCAATCCAATTAATGCATAAAATGATGCTGGCCGTTGGTTTCCTTTTACGAATGTTGCTAATATACTTAAACAAACAACTAATTGTGTAAGCATCAATGGCAATATCGCTGCTGCATCCAATCCAACATGGAAGTATGCCCGTATTGCGGAAATCCATTCCACAGAAGTATTAAAGTCAAGGTATTTTATGGTAACCTGATACCCTCCCATTAGTATTAAAAAATAGAAAAGGGTAATCACTCCGGAAAGCAGCATCAATGCAGGAGCCATTTTCTTTCCGGCAAAAAAAGAGATAACCGAAAAAAACAGTGGAATGAAAATTAATAGTATTGCCAGATACATTTCCTTTATTTATAAATGAACATCAGTAATATGAGTAATATTCCGACAACCGTGCTGAGTAAATACCAACTTAACTTTCCGGATTGCAGATTTTTCAAGGAGGATCCTGCTGCACTTAAAACAACATCGGGAAACCTCACGAAGCGATCAATTACATTGTACTCGAAACGGTTGCCAAACCAATGGCCCAGCTTCTTGAGTGGATTGACGAAAATAATTTCATACAACTCATCGAGATAATATTTATTCAAAAGAAGATTTGAAATAAAATTTCCTTTTGTTACAAAAGCTTCGCTCGTTTTATTTGTATATCTTTTAAAGGTTGCATATGCTATGACGATTAATGCAACTATAGTTATTCCCCAAAGAAAATACTCGAAAAGATGTGAAAGCTGTGGCCTGGAATGCGAAATCGATCTCACCAAAAAATTATAGATTTTATGTGGCTGCTCTGTGATTTTAGGAAGACCCGCAAATCCTCCGATAATCGAGAGAACCGCAAGTATGATTAATGGAATCAACATGCTCCATGGAGATTCGTGAATTTTTTTCTCCTGCTCTTCTCCTCCTCTATACTTACCATGAAAGGTTGAAAAGAACAATCTAAACATATACCAGGCTGTAAAAACAGAAGCAACAGCGAGGATTAAAAAGAACCAGAAATTTTTTGCGTATGCTACGGAAAGAATTTCGTCTTTGGAGAAAAATCCTGCAAACGGAGGACAACCAACTATGGCCAAAGTACCAATTAGCATCACAGCATAGGTCCATTTCATTTTTGATTTTAGTCCCCCCATTTTACTAATGTCTTGCTCTCCATGCAATCCATGTATAACACTACCAGCTCCTAAAAACAAAAGCGCTTTAAAAAATGCGTGGGTCACCAAATGAAAAATTGCAGTGATGTATGAACCAACACCTAATGCAACTGCCATATATCCAAGCTGGCTGACGGTCGAATAGGCTAATATTTTTTTAATATCATTTTGTTTCAATGCAATACTGGCGGCAATGAGCGCTGTGATACATCCAGTGATGGCAATGATATTCATCGTCATAGGTGCCAATTCAAAAACAAAATACATTCTGGCGATTAAGTATATACCCGCAGTGACCATAGTTGCAGCGTGTATCAATGCGGATACAGGTGTTGGGCCTGCCATTGCATCGGGCAACCAGGTGAACAAAGGTATTTGTGCAGATTTTCCACAGACTCCTACAAAAAGAAGCAAGGTTAGCAAGACAACTTCAGGATCATTGATAATGCCCTCTTCTAATATCAGTTCATACATATCGGAAAAAACGATACCAAATTTATAATTACACAAAATGATACCAATTAAAAAGCCAAAGTCTCCAATACGGT
>JAYVIT010000279.1:0-2201 GCA_043769965.1 Saprospiraceae bacterium | reverse complement strand
GCCAGTGTTTGGCGATCAGACATTGGAGATGAGGCTGATGTAATGTTTTGCAGAAGCACAGATGGGGGTTTTACGTGGAGCGACCCATTGCGCATCAACGATGATGAAGGCACTTCAAACATACAATGGTTTGGCACGATGTCGGTGGCGCCGAATGGCCGAATAGATGCAATCTGGCTCGACACACGCGATGCGCCGGCAGGTACTGATAATTCTGCATTATATTATTCGTATTCTACTGATCAGGGAATAACCTGGACTGTAAATGAGAAATTATCAGACACTTTTGACCCGCATATTGGATATCCCAACCAAAATAAAATGGGTGATTATTTCGACATGATCTCCGATGAAACAGGCGCTCATCTTGCCTGGACCAATACGCTAAATGGCGAGGAGGATGTGTATTACAGTCACATTATCGCAGAAGCTCCGGTAACTGATATCAATGAAAATGACAGTCCATTTGCCTCACTCATAATATCTCCAAATCCTGCCCTTACAAATTGCCAAATAAGCGGCCTCAAATCAAATACAACAATTAAACTTCTGAATATTCAGGGACAGCAGCTTCGAACTTTGCAAACTGATGAATATGCTATTAGTATTGACCTTTCGAACATCCCGGCAGGCATTTATTGCCTGCATTTCAGTGATGCATTTGGCAATAAAATGGTGAAAAGATTGATTAAAAATTAATGGTAGAGCAGGGATTTGACATAATTATTAAACCCCGAAAAAATCCCGAAAAATGTTGTGACTGCATTTTTCGGGATTTATATTTATCATAACATTATTGGACAATGATTACAAACACTCAGCTCATCTGAATTTTGAAAGGAACAGATTATTTGATATTGAATGAATTGGATATATAAAATTAAACTGAATTCCCGATTGCATTTCTGGCCGGATATACATTTAGCAATTTCATTAATCGTAAAACACTTTAATCAAATTGTTACAATTAAAATTTGGGTAGAATTGCGAAATAAAAATTTCGATTATTTATGAATTATTGACAACTACCAAATAAGAATGTTTGACAGATGGTCGTTTTACTACATAGCACTATGAAATACTTGATCCCAATATTAATTTGTTTACCACTTTCATCAATTGGTTTCTGTCAGACTGATTCACTTAGGCAAGTTTTGGGAAACAATAGGGTAAACTTGTATAATAATTATAAACAAGGCATTTGGCAATATTATGATGAATGCGATATACTGGTTGAGGAAAAAAAATTTAACTATGGACATGCCTATTACTGGAATTATTGGTTAAATGGAGTGCAAATTTTGAAAGAGGGAAATGGCGAATTAATTGAATATTATGATAATGGAAAAACCAAATCCCAAGGCAAAATAAAGGATGGTAAAAAATGGGGCGATTGGATAGAATTTGCTCCTAATGGAAATTTGTCTGGTAAAATAAGTTATGTTGAATGGGTGGGAATATATTCCAGTGAATTAGAATTTAAAACGCACATTTTAGAAACATATGATTCAACTGCAACATTAATTGGCAATAGTGGGTATGGATATAGAATATTATATCAATCTGATGGAAAATTAAAGAAAAAGGAATTTTATCACAATTACAATTTAGATTCTCTTTTTACTTATTATCCAAATGGTTTTGTTTTTGAAACATTTCAAATTAGGGCTTGGCAAAAAGTGCATATACAATCAAATTATTCCAATGGTATAACCTCCTATAAAATGGAAGGTGATACTCAAAAATTTTGGGACAACACAGGAGTATTAGAAAAACAAATTGAATATATTTCTGAAGCAAAAGGAGCTTTTAATATGAATACGACCTACTTCTACAAAGATGGTCAAAAGAAAGAAGTGTCTTTATGCAAAATGACCCTTTCATTTAATGACCATTTTGAAGAAATAGTCGAAATGGACTGTGAAAGCTTTTATTTGGATGAAAAATAGAGGGCGAAACACATCAGGCTTCTCATTTATAATTTTTGACCTGAAATCCGGCATATTATTTAAATTTATAATAATATTTGCATTGTATGTCATTCACAATAGGTAATTTAGTATCTTAGTGCCTGATTTATCATACAATACTTTTTGCATCTTTAAATATAAAAACCTAAATTTGCATGGTAACTCCTTCATAATATCATAAATATAACCATAATGACTGATATATCATACAATAATTGGGATGCAATGAGT
>JAYVIT010000278.1:0-4568 GCA_043769965.1 Saprospiraceae bacterium | reverse complement strand
AGCAAAGTTCTGGCTCTAAATACAGCTGGTCCACCACTTGAAGGACATTGGTTTGCGATTGCTTGAATTTGATAAAGATAACTAACCAAAGAATCAATTCCAAATCTAATTAGTAAAAAATTCATTCCATTTATGAATTGCTCATTAATATGTGGAAGTGCTTCATATTCAACACTATTGTTATATGTGATAGCACTATCAAGAAAAATCTGCGATAATAATTCCTGCTGGTTCTTTAAATTTTGCATAGTACTCTTCAGTTCAGTGATTGCTTCATAAAGACTATCTCGAAGCAAATCATAATTACCTAAAGGATTTTGATTTTCTAAACTATCTAATTCCTGAAGGCCGATTAAGTATCCATCCCAAATACTATTTAATTCAGAGAATGAAGTTTCGTAAGATGAATCCGGACGAACAGTTAATTTAAGATTTTGAGTTGTATTTTGAATATTTCCTATTAATCCGTCACTATGTGCATCATAGAATGTTTCAAAAATTACATCACTTTGAAGTAATGCAGAATCACCGCTAAGTAAATCAAATAAATACTGCTCCGCAATTGTCTTACTTTCGACACTAATTGAATCCGATTCGAATACTCCTTCGGCAATAGACATCTCAAATTCATTATTATCCGTGGTGTCAATTAATTCTTGGATTGTACAAGTTTGCCCACATCTGGCTTCTGTACCAAACAGTGGAAAAAACCATCCGCTACTATTCCATGAAGCCAAATTTGGCCAATATCCGCCTCCGGGGGCTCCACTACTTTTAAATATTGAAAGACCCATGCCAAATGGTGAAGCGTAAAAATTCACTGCTCCTATCGTATCACGGTAGTTGGTCCATATGTTTCCATGGAGTTTCTGTTCTCCAATTGCAGATAAAGTATCAATTACAAGTCCCCTGAAATTGTTTTTCATAGCATTTGCAATCAAAATTATTGGTGAAATATCTTTAAACTGAAATCCGATTTGATTCGAATCAACTTCGTTACATTTAATGGTTGTGCCATTGGTCATGCTAACATACATACCCCATGTGGAAGCGTATGTTATGTCAGTTGAATTAATTTCATTACACTGAACAAGTCCAGATGAATCATTTTCCAACAAAATTCCATAGGTGTTAGGCGTAGTTATTCCATCAGTATTTTGATGAATAATATTTTTCTGTATCTGTGGTTTAAAAACATTCCTTGCCCTAATCCCAGCATAAGCGGATGTGATATCAATATTATAGTTTTCCTCAATAGTGTAATTTGGTACACCCGCTGTACTCGTTTCTTCTAAATTAATACCAATCCCTAAAGCAGATCCTTGTATAATTATAGTATTGCGACCAGCATACATTGACGTTGCCCCTGCATTCAACCGCCAATCAATACCCATTCTTTCAGCCTCAATAAGACAGTAGGAAACATTAGCTGAATTGTATGTGTACATGGATCTTATACCATAAAGCATCCCGGTCATTTTCACTCTATATGCTGTCAATTTTGAATTTTCTGTATAAATTCCTTTATGACAATTTACCATAGTCCATGAATTCGAAGCCACAGGCAGCACACTAAGTACGCTTGGGCTAGTAGTATCAATGGTAGCAACAGAAGTTCCGTACCATGGTTTTATAGCTATTGAAGTATCAATTCTAATGTCTTCAAAATAATTATTATCTACCACAACGGCTGATCTCCTCCCTAATATTCCTAAATTCATATTATAAAACCAGTTGCTATCACGACTTACACTGCCCACGCTGAGTAAGGCCATATCATTTACTTCAATACCTGAAAACGGAAGACTTCCTATTGGGTTTTGTCCTGGGAATGGTAATTTGAATCCTGAACCAAACATCCCGAATCTATTCCCATAAATCTGGTGATAATTAGAGTTTCCTGAAGCATTTGGTGGAATGTATAATCCACGAACATTATCTTCAAAGGATGAATGATCCAAAATAATCCTACTTTTATGACCCGCAAAAACAGCTATATCAGCATCTTTAACAATGCTGTGTTCTTGAATTTTAACTGTACCTGTTGTATCAACATAAAAACCACGCCACATAAATTCACAGCCTTGATATACTGAACTATCAGTAATAAATGTTACTCCCGGAAGAACAATTATTTGAGCTCCCATATTCATATAAAAAGTAGAATTTAAAACGTAAAATGCCGTGTCAATATAAAATATACCATCAACATAAACATTTGAATAACTAAATCCACCAGGATAAAAACTTGCAGAATCACCATCATCTACAATAATCATATCTGGCAAATCTGCACAAGACGCATATACATGAATACAATCACTCGACATTAATGAATCAGCACCGTAATCAATTACAGCAGTATTTAACATAGAAGTGTTACTACAATTTCCGCTTTGCGAATACACTCCGCTTATAGTCAAAGTATCACAACTGTTGGCAGGAACAATCAGTGAGTCCGGAATAACAGAGGTTGCAGTAAAATTGGTTGGCAAATAATCTACAAATGTTACAGTATCAATATCAGCATTAAACCCACAAATCACTATTTCAAATTCAACCGTATCTCCTGCAATTGCAGTGTCTTGTAAAGCCGTTTTTTGAAGTGTAAAACAATCAGTGCAATAACTTACACCTGAATATGTAACCTTATAATTAGGTAGCAATAATTCCGATATTCTTGCCATATTACTTAGAGTGTCTTCACAATATGTAACATACTCAAAATTAATATTGGGAATAATTAAAGTATCACCTTCGTAATACAATGAATGACAAGTAGCTTCAAGCGTGACCAATACTTGTAAGCAAGATCCAGAAGTAAAATCAGATAAATCGACAAGATTCATAATCGAATCTGTTAAGGCCCAATTTGGGGTAGTACCTGTTAGAATCAAGGTATCTGGACTAAGGCAATTTGTAATAGCAACCGAAAGAATATTGAATCCCGAATCAATATCAGATAGGTTTATATTATAAGGATAAATAAACCCTGGTAAAGTTTCTGTAAAAGATCCCGAAATAACAAATGGCTCACATAAATCAATTGTGTCAGGATGTATGGCGGTTGGTTCAACAAGGACAAGCGCATCAGTAAAGGAAATTAAAGTACTATCTATGAAACATAAAGAAGTATCATAGACATTTGTCGGATAACCAGAACAATTCCAGCCATAAACTAATTGAATTGAACCGGCACCTACGCAAGTATCGTAAACTGCGCATAGTGAATCGTTCATTGGTAATGTTAATATTCCGATTAATGGCGCAAATTGTAGGATATTATTAGTATCAGGAAATATAACATTGCCATTGGTATGAATAGACCAATTACTTAAATAACTTACTTGTTCAGGTAAAATGAAAACATTTGAAGCAGTTGCACCTGAATTAAATGTTGCTATTGTCCAACAAATTTGATTTGACTCCGCATCAATGGAAGGCGGTGACCCTACAACAGATAAACTTGGATCAGGCGTTTTTAAAGTATCGTAATCAATTTGTCTAGATGGGGATAAAACCAAAGTTCCGCAATAAGAATTTACTGAATCAGTACACCCATATTCATTATCATCAAAATCAAAATTCAAATCTCCAAGCAATGGATCATAATATTCACCAGGAATACAATTCTGAGAAATAAGGTTTATTCGGATGTAGTATTCAGATTGATTATCTCCAATTGTTAATGTTGAATATGAATTAGAAACGGTTGTATCAGTAACACAATTTATGCCTAGAATTGAATCAAGTGAATCCAAATTGATTATTACAGAATCACCTGTTTGAATTACATTAAAGTTTTGTGCAATTGAATAATATGGAAATGCGTAACTTCCAGGATAATAAGTAAGGGTTTGAATAGTAGCACTTGTATCAGCGATATAACCGTCAGGAATGTAAGCACTTATTCTTGCTGCTTTAAATGACGGTGTGCGAAACTCAAACGGATAAAGTGATCTAAATATATTTGCACCTGTGTGGGAAATGCCACTTAGAGAAATATATTTTTGGCAGTTCCCAGGATCACTTTTATATGTTGAAAAATTCGAGCTCTGGTCAGCATATAGCCAGAACCGACCAGGTGAATACGTACACCAGAAACGATACGAATTCGCGAAAGCCTGATCCAAAATGGCAGAATCAGGCATATTTCCTGGGGGATCAGGAATTGAATCCAAAGCATTTATAGTTAATCGCTGGCCACAATAAAATCCCTGATTTTGAATACTTATTTGTTGTATTTGCTGATCAGTTGTTTGGTAAATAGATAAATCTGTAGGAGAAAACAACCCGCATATCTCATATTCAGTTTTCATCCTATACCTTTGATTCGTAAAAAACCCTGTAAAATCAAAAGCAGTATCAGTTTCATGATGGATTACATTGTCAAAAAGATTAGACGATGAATCCATGGCACCAAAAGTAAAGAAAACTCTATTAGGAGGGTTGTATTCAACGTAGGAAAGAATTTGGGTGCTATCAACTTCTATTACATGAATCGTTCTATAATTATTACCATCTTGATATTCATCGCAATCAATACAAGTTCCGCTACTGTCTGGGAT